>NZ_JAUBTU010000022.1:0-42798 GCF_036705085.1 Microcoleus sp. B6-A1 | reverse complement strand
AAGATGTGAGTTTAAACCAATATTTTGCACTCTTCTTAAGAACGGGCAAGATGCCCGTTCCACAATCAAGTTTATTTTTTGTGGAACGGGCTTCTAGCCCGTTGCTGATATTGGTGCAAGATGTGAGTTTAAACCAATATTTTGCACTCTTCTTAAGAACGGGCAAGATGCCCGTTCCACAATCAAGTTTATTTCTTGTGGAACGGGCTTCTAGCCCGTTGCTGATATTGGTGCAAGATGTGAGTTTAAACTCAGATGTTGTACCATTCTCAAGAACGGGCAAGATGCCCGTTCCACAAAAAGTAGATTTTCTTGTGGAACGGGCTTCTAGCCCGTTGCTGATATTGGTGCAAGATGTGAGTTTAAACTCAGATGTGGCACTATTCTCGCTTAACAGGCTTTCCGGCCTGTTCCACAATCAAGTTTATTTTTTGTGGAACGGGCTTCTAGCCCGTTGCTGATATTGGTGCGCTCAATCTAATTAAATTAGATCCATGAACTAGATAATACTCGCATGGCAGTTTATTATACTTTTGCTGACGTTTCATATTATGTTAATGAGCGAAAAAAAAATTGCTAAAAATGTTGCTTTCAGATTAATAACTTATCTAATTTTTCCAGTTTTTTTATCTACCACCACGGCTGAAATCGTCTTGCGAGTTGCGGGATACAAACCCTGGCAAATAGAAAATGTTGATGTGGCCGTCGAACCAAAAGGTAACTTTTTCACCAAAGACTCGGAACTCGGCTACAAACATTTGCCCGGTAAATTCAAGGTAACACTTAACGGCAATTACTCATTTAATGCAACTCATCTCAATAATAGTCTCAGAATAACACATCCCCTCAATACTTACAATTTATCGTCAAAAAAGCCTGAAATTTGGATATTTGGCTGTTCTTTTACCTACGGTTGGTCATTGAATGACAGCGAAACTTATGCTTGGTTGTTGCAAGAGAAATTACCCAAATATGAAATAGTAAATTTTGGAGTTAACGGCTACGGCACGCTGCACTCGTTGATTCAATTTAAAGAAGCACTAAAGCAAGGAAATAAACCCAAAATAGCGGTGATTGCTTATGCGGGATTTCATGACCGCCGCAATACTCTGTTAAGGGCGAGAAGAAAGCAAATGGCTGCTTGGAATAAATTGGGTATTCTATTCCAGCCCGATGCTAGGCTGAATGGAAAAAATAATTTTACCTACAAAATGGCAAAAGTTGAATATCACGAGTTCCCGCTGATGCGGGTTTCTGCATTAAGCCATTTTTTGGATGTTAATTACAATCAATTTGAAGAGGGATTGTATAGAAGCCATGAGGTTTCTAAGGCAATTATTAAAGAATTTAACCGTGTGGCTGAGGCTAATGGTGTTAAGTTAGTTGTTGCGGGAATTAATGCCGGTTCTGCTAAGATGTTGGAGGAGTTAAGTCAGGAGGGAATTGCTACGGCCGATATTTCGGTTGATTTGAAAATACCTGCCAATAATAATTTACCTCATGACCTGCATCCAAGTGCGATCGCGAATCGGCAATATGCAGAAAAGTTGGAGGGTTTTTTGCAAGGTAGTGTTTTAAGGTAACAATCTTGGACGCGCATCAATACCAAAGAAACCGGGTTTTTACCGAAATTAAAAGTTTTGATGCAAGATATTGGCAAAAAAACCCGGTTTCTGAGTACCCGTGCGTCCAGGACTATACAATTGATTTAGGGTTGCTAGACTGATGGGATTATTTGATAGTGTTTCTTTTAAATCGCCTCGCAAGTTTCTGATTGATGGGTTTTTCTTGTTTTTAGTTGTTCTCGTAACAGTTGCAGTAACATCAATCTATGTATCCAGCGAACATACTTTTTATTGGTGGGATTACGCGGGATACAATACCGCTACAGTCAACACGGCAAATTTATTTCGAGACTCGCCAGATAAAGCATGGCGCGGAGTTATAGAATCGCTATCTAAGGAAAAAAACCTGTTAATCTGTTTGCCGTTAGTGCCGTTTATTCTCTTATTTGGCGATTCTCGGCTGAGTTACATTCTTAGCGTATCCCTGATTTATGTGCTGCCGTTTCGCCTGTTGCTGGGGGCAATTTCTGCCAAACTAATTCCAGTTTATTCCCGCCGGGTGTTTTGGTCAACGGTGCTGCTGAGTTTATTAATTCCGATGAGTTGGATACCGACTCTCCGGGGATATCTGGATACTGGCGGATGTGTGTTTGTAGCCTTGGCAATTTTGGTTTATTTGCAGGATGTTAAGCTGAAATCTTGGTGGAAAATCCCGTTAATTGGGTTTTTTCTGGCGGCGGCTATTCTGTTGCGGCGCCATTTTGCTTATAGTGCGATCGCATTTTTTGGTGCCGCGACTTTACAGGCTTTCATCGAGTTTATTATACAGTATAGCAATCCCAAGGCAGTTATCAAAATGGTTCAGGCTTTTAGCCGGGACGGGCTAGAAGCCCATCCCACAAGTCATTTAGGATTGCTATTTCAAAGTATTCAAAACAAAGGTTGGAAAAATTTGTTTGAATCCGGCATCAAATTGGTTTTGATAGCTGCAACTAGCTTGACTATTTTAATGTTGGTAGCGGGAGATTTTACTCGCAGTGCTCTGACGGTTGACTACCGCAGTTTGTATGTCGCTTGGAGTTTGCCTGTAAATGATATTTTAACTCGTTATGCGAATTTTTACGGTTTGGGTACTTGGCTGCTGGTACTGATTGGTTTTTCGGCGGGAATTCTGACTCGAATGCTGGTTCCGGCGGCGGGTATTTTTGTTTCGTTATTTGGGGTTTTGTCGCTGATTGAATGGCTGTTAGTCTTGCGTTACGGCTACTTGCACTATACAATTCATATTACACCGATCGCACTTTTGGGACTATCCACATTTTTCTGGACAACTTGGCTGACACTCAAGGGAAAAGTCCGGTATTTGATGCTGGGCGCGGCGGGTTTGTACCTGGTTTTGAATGCCGCAGTCGGGTTAATTCCTCTCAAGATTGATTTGTCAAGACTGTTTATGGCTAATTTTCCGCCGTTAGTGCGATCGGACTACGACGAAGTTGTAAAATTAGTGGAGTTTCTGCGAAAATTAGCACCGAATGAAGAACCGATTTATATTGCCGGTGCTTCTAACAGTTTTAATGCTAATATCCTCAGACAAGCCAACCGAAAATTAAACCCGCCGGAGGGTTGGTGGAAATTAAATACCATCGGGAGGCCGCAAATTGACTCGCGCGATACTTACCCGCTACCGGAGTTGTTGCAGGCACAATATGCGGTGGTTGCTGTACCTTTTCAGCAGGTGTTACCGACTGACGAACAAGTTTTGCGATCGCACGAACAAGATGTTGTTAAAGTTGTGTACGATGCCTTTACTCAAAACTGGGAAATTGCCCGCGATTTCCAATTGCTACCGGAACAGTTTAAGCTAGAAAACGGCGTGACACTCAGCGTTTACCGGAGGATGCGGCCGACTGATACAGCAACGGCAGTTAGGACTCTGGAGGCGATGCAGCGGCAAATAGTCGATCGACCAGGCACGCAGTTAGATTGGATTAGTTTGCATCAATCAATCTACACAAGTGCCAATTATTCAGTCAGTCAACAATCGGATGACCTATATAATATTGTAACTCATCCAATTAAAAACAGCAAGAAACTCGATACATCTTTCCTGTATTTAGGTTCCATCTCAGAGAAAGTAAAAGTTACCGGGAAACTCAATTTACCTAACAAACAATGTCCGGGAGTTGCCCTGCGCTTGACTTTGTGGGACAAGCAAGGTAAATTAGTAGACTCAGCAGAGATGGCTTATAGTCCAAAAAGTGCGATCGGCTTAAATCTATTAGTTGAGGGCAAACATCCCATTTATCTGCTGCTTGAGGTATTGAGTAGCAGCCAACAGGATTTATCAAACCAATGCCAACTGGAGATTAACAATTTGGCTGTCAGTAGGTAGGTGGAACCGTCAATGCAAAAACATCAAAAATCCCACTGGTATTTTAATCTATCTCTCTATACTTTTGTCATCATCGGCTCCCTGATGGCCACTGGCTATATTTTCCCCATTGGAGGCAATTTTCCAGAAGTGCCGCCCATTCAATTTATGCTAAATCCTGAACTGTATAAAAATGACTATTACGTCCAGGAAATGGTTAAGTTTAATCCGAGATATTACTATTATTATATTATCTATTTGCTCGCCAACTTAGGAACCAGCATTCCCCTAGCGCACTTTATTTATCAATTCCTAGCCTTTGGTTCATTTATCCTAGCTTGCTACGCAATTATTAATATTTATACTAATTCCAAACTGCCTGCCGCAGCGATGGCTTTTTTATGTATAGCCGCTTCATTTACAGATGTTGGTAACACGCTGATATTTTCCACCAAATCAGTACCCAGTACCTTCGCAATGGGTTTCGCAATCTGGGGAATTTACTTTAGTTTGCGCCAGAAATGGCTGACAGGATATTTCTTTTTTGGACTGGGTTGTTTGCTGCAATTTTTAGTTGGTTTGTTGCCGGGGTTGATGATGCTTCCCGTTTTAGTTATTGAATCTGTAAGACAGCGGAAGTTCAAAACATTGATTTTGGCGATCGCACTTTTAGCAGCAATGGCAAGTATCGTTTACGTACCGATGTTATTAACAGGTACTACCAGCACTCACACTATCGACAACGCCCAGTTTGTCTACATTCACGCGAAAGTCCGCAACCCCCACCACATCCTCCCGTCAAATTGGGATGTCGGGAATTGGTTCAACTTTATATGTTTCATAATGGGTGGCTTGCTGTGCATCAAAAATTCCGATTTATTGCCAAAAGAAGACAAGATTAATTTTTATGTAATTGTTGGCACATCAATTTTTGCACTGTTTCTAAATTACATATTTGTAGAAATTTACCCGGTGGCTTTTATCGCCAAACTACAGTTAGCTAGAACCGTACCTTTTGCTCAATTAATTATATTTATTGCTGTTGCTTTGACGGTCGAGCAACTTTACAGAGAAAAACAAATAGCTGTTAGCTTGTTGCTGTTAGCTGTACTAACTTTGCCTTTTAGGGGTATCATTTTCTTAGGATTATCAGTTTGGCAAACAAAAAAATACGTATTTCCAAAACGATATAATATATTCTTGTGGATTATAGCAGCCGGCACGGTAATTTACAGCGTGATATATCCGGTGACTGATTCATGGGAAATAATGGGCGATCGAATAATTAGCATCCCAATCTTTTTCTCAATCCTCGCCTTCCCATTCATTTTAGAACAAACATCCCTAGCTACATCTATAAAACAGAGTTTAACTCACACCTTAGCCTTAATAACTACCGCCACCTTAGTTTGTGGAATAGCAGGAATTCTCCCCAAACCTATATTAAATGTATTTCAAACAAGAGTTAATATCAATACCGTTCCCAGAGACGACTTAAGCAAATTAGCTGTGCGATTTTCGCAAAGTAGCAGCCGCGATTCACTCGTATTAATTCCACCTTCAGTTACCAGCTTCCAGTTTTTCTCCGAAAGAGCGATTGTCGTCAATTTCAAGAACTTTCCCTTTACCGAAAAAGGCATCAAAGAATGGCAAACTCGCATGGAAACCGTTTTAGGAGTCCCCTTAAACCCGCAAATGATTTGGGGAGGAAATGACTTTTTTCTCCGCCGCAGCAGTGCAGATTTAGTCAAAGTAGCCAAAAACTATCATGCCGATTATATCCTGACTCGCAGCGATTGGCATCCAAATATTGACGGAGAAATAGTAGAGAAAGAAGGCAAATGGATACTGTTTAAAATTAGATAATACTATTCTTGAAAACATGAGATATTTATTCAGTCTGCGAAGGCAGACTTTGTTTGTATAGAAGCGGTTTCAACCGCAGAATCAGATATGTGGTTAAATATCAAAACCCGAATCATCAATAATTTCGCTAATTTGCTTGTCCACATAATCAGCATCCACATTCCGCGCCATCAACTCAGCTAAAATCCCCAAAGAAATCAACTGCACCGACAGAATTGTACACAAAATCCCAAAAAATAACAAAGGTCGATTCCCGATCGGCCCAAAATTCATCCCCGCCAAATTCAGAAACCAAATAACTATCAAATAACTCAGCGAAACAGTTCCAACCAAGCCAAAACACAATCCCAAACCCCCAAACAAATGACCCGGTTTGTGCAAATACTGCGTCGTGGCTAACACCGTCAACAAATCAATAAATCCCCGCGCATAACGTTCCCAGCCGTAATTTGATTTTCCGTGCTTTCGCGGATGATGTTCCACAACTACTTCGCCAATTTTAAACCCTAAATTGTTTGCTAAAGCTGGAATGTAGCGGTGCAATTCCCCGTACAATTTAATAGACTGCAAAACTTCTCTACGGTAAGCTTTAAAACCGCAATTCATATCGTGCATTTGCACCCCAGTCAGCAAACACGCAACGGCATTAAACAGCTTGGAAGGTAAAGTTTTAGAAAGCGGGTCGTTCCGCTGTTTTCGCCAACCTGAAACTAAATCAAATCCCGATTCTAAATGATGTAAGAATTTGGGAATTTCAGCGGGGTCATCCTGAAGGTCAGCATCGAGAGTAAAGATAATTAACCCGGCTGCATTGCGAAATCCTGCTGAAAGTGCGGCGGATTTGCCAAAGTTGCGGCGCATTTTAATCGCTTTAATTAGTTTGGGATGTTTGTTGGCTAAATCTGTGATTTCTTGCCAGGAATAATCGCGGCTACCGTCATCTATGAAAATGACTTCGTAACTGTCAATTGCTGTTTGGAACATGACAATTTGGATTTTGTCAAACAGCAATTTTATGGTGGCTTCTTCGTTGTGAACTGGGATTACGAAGCTGAGATGTTTTGGCATAGGGCTATTCTATTTCATTTGTGTTGTCAATGAGATTTTTTTATTAACCGCAGAGGGCGCAGAGGGCGCAGAGGAGGAGAAAGAGAGGTTTTTTAGTTTTTATTGATAACTTGGGAGTTTCGCAAGGCTACCCAACTTTGGCGGTTTTTAAAGGAGGCATAGGCTGTCAATAATTTATCTGTTGGTGATGTTTGAATATATCCTCTCCAAGCTGCAAATTCGTAGGAAGGGCCAAACAATTTAACTAAATCTGGGCGGGGAAATCCTGACATGGCGAAACCTCGGACGACATTTTCTTGGTTGAGAATGGCAATACATTTTACATTGTTTTCGGGGTCTCCTACCCAGCCAATTACTCTGGAGGCGGCGGGTGCGAGTTTAGTTACTGTATCAAAATATCCGGGTACTCCGTCTTTGGGCGCTGACAGTAAATTTGCGTCGATTTTTGTGTCTAATGCTGCACAAAAATTGTGTTTTTTGATGTCTCGGTTAAATGGCACTAAGTTGTTAGTTTTTAAGGCGTCGATTAACCCGACAAAAGCGGCGGGTTTGTTGCCTACGCGGTCTTTAATTAGCGTTACGTCGGTGATGCCTAATTGCAGTGATAATGCTACTAACGGCTGATAGGTTGCTCTGCGGGCGATCGCCATTGCAGTTTCGCCTCCCACCCCATACATTAAAATAATCGCGACTGTGGCGACTGCAAACAGCGGTGTCAGCCAACGCCCTTGAATTCTTGGTGTTGGCTGCAACTCGCGCACCCACAATACTGTCAGCACAATTGTGCTCATCCAAAACAAGGCTGGGAGTGTGGCGTAACGGGAAGCGGTGGCTTGTTCGACGCCAAATCCCGATCGACTAACCGCGGCCATTAACGCCGTTTGCAGCGTGTAAAGTTGGATTGATAGCCAAGGCAGCCAATCCGGGCGAGCGACCTTTTTTACAAATAGCCAATAACCCACAAAACCCGTCGTTGCAATCAAACCAATTATACCAATAATTGAAGCAACAATAATATTTTCGCTAAAAATTCCGCCGAGATAAATGGGAATATATTCGAGAGTTTTCAGCGGGTTAATTTTAGTTAAAGAAGGGTGATGAGAGGGAGTTTTATAAGTTAAAAAATAAATCCCAATCACTGCAATCGAAGCAATGAAATACAAATAAGTTATTCGCCGAGGAAACCGCAGCACAACAGCAGCAGCACACAATATCGGCCACAAAGCTAAAGGAGTGCTGTAACTAATACAGCCTAAAACGCCAAAAACAATGCTGCCAATTACCCACTTATTTTGTTTCCATCCTTCGTTACCAGGCTCTGCCTGGGAATGAAGAGCCAGAGGCTCCGCGTCCCTCTTTCTTGACAAAAGCGTCACATAGGATTGCAAACAAAATATCGAACAAATCACAAATAAATTAGCAATTATCCAGTGAACGCCACTGAATCCCCGCATCCAATTGTGAGCCGCCGCCGGAGTAAAATTAAAAATAGAAATGCAAAGGAGTAGCGAGATAAATTGCAGCGGAAAACGCCTCAAATTTAACGGCAGCAGAGCAATTAATACGTGGCACTGAATCCAAGCCAAGAACCAGGCAACTAAACACAAACCAATATTTGAACCTTGGGTGACAACTATATTCAAGCCATAAATAATTGCCGGAATCAAGACAAAATGCTCGTTCGCCCGAAATATCCAATTAAAAGGATTTGTAGACAAACCGTCTACTGAATAAAAATTCCACGTCATCCACCAATAATCAAAATTAGACAAGTCTCCCGCTTGCGATATCAAGTACAAAATATATGAAGCTGGTATTAGAATGCCGAGAACTGATGCGGCAATTAAAATATATTGTTGCTTGATTTTCATGGATTCAGACATGGGGTATTTTTAATTAATGGGGCAGGTTTAGCGATGCACTCCCGACAAAGAAACCGGGTTTTTTATTTAATCTCTAGGCTACAGCGAAGGATTTTCGTAAAAAACCCGGTTTCTGGCCACCTGTGGATAAGTCCTATTGTCCTGAATCCCTAAATTTTAGACTAAAGTTCAAACTCCCAGATTCAATGCTGCAAGTAAATCTAAAATCTAAAATCTAAAATCTAAAATCGACTGACTTCTCTTGCCAGCATTTGTCTGAGCCCTTGCCGCCAGTGGGGAGGATACGTGCCTAGAAGTGCTGATATTTTTACCGTAGAGAGGACAGAAAAAGCCGGACGTTTTGCGGGTGTCGGATATTCGGCGGTGGTGATGGGAATTACGCGCTGAACTTTTAGGGGTAAGCCGAGTTGTGCTGCTTCCTCAAAAATGGCGATCGCAAAATCGTACCAACTACAAACACCGCTGTTAGTGTACTGATAAGTCCCAAAACTTTCTGGCCCAAGGAGAGGAATAATTTGCGAAGTCGCCGCACTTAAATCGCCCGTCCAAGTAGGGCTTCCGATCTGATCTGCTACTACTCGAATTTCTTCCCTTTCCTTTCCCAACCTCAGCATGGTTTTGACAAAATTACCTTTGCCACCATTGCCGTAAACCCACGCGGTTCTAATAATAATATGTCGGTTTCCCGCTTGCCGAATTGCTTCCTCGCCTGCTAATTTAGATTTGCCGTAACTTCCTAGCGGGTTAGTAGAATCTGTTTCCAGATAAGGAGAACCGTGGCTGCCGTCAAATACATAATCAGTGGAAAAGTGAATCAAACTTGCTCCCAGTTTTTCGCATTCTTCTGCGAGAATTCCGGGTGCAATACCGTTGATGGCGTTTGCTAATTCCGGTTCGCTTTCTGCTTTGTCTACCGCAGTGTAAGCACCCCCATTGACGACTAAATCCGGTTGAATTTCAGCCATTGCTTGACGGATGCTTTCCGGTTGGGATAAGTCGAGGCGAGTGCGATCGACCGCAATAACCTCTCCCGAAGATAATAAAATCGGCTGCAATTCTTGAGCTAGCTGTCCGCTGCCGCCTGCGAGTAAAATTTTCATAATCAAAACACTTGAGCTGTTTTCAACGTTTGTCCAGCTTGGTCTTTAGCTGATAAGATTGGTTGGGCACCATCTAGCGGCCAGTCGATCGCCAAATCCGGGTCATTCCACAGGATACACCGCTCGTGTGCCGGTGCATAATAATCTGTAGTTTTGTACAAAACTTCAGCAGTCTGGGAAACCACTAAAAAACCGTGAGCAAATCCCGCCGGCACCCAAAATTGCCGTTTATTTTCTGCACTCAGCAAACACCCCACCCACTTTCCAAAATTCGGCGAACTTTGTCTAATATCCACCGCTACATCAAATATTTCGCCAGCAACTACCCGTAGCAATTTGCCTTGAGGCTGCTGCAGTTGGTAGTGCAAACCGCGCAGCACATTTTTAGAGGATTTGGAATGATTGTCTTGCACAAATTCGGCCGTCACGCCTGTTTTTTCGACAAAAGCTTTGTGATTGAAACTCTCAAAAAAGAAACCGCGATCGTCTCCGAAAATTTTCGGCTCAATAATCAGAACTTCCGGTATTTCAGTAGATATAACATTCATAGTTGGCTGTATCGCGTGATAAACTCATACTCAGTCTAGGCTATTTTACTATGAAAACTGACACATATCTCAAAAAGTTGTATGCCAACCGATTTGATTCCCGACAACTGCAAGCCAAGGTGGCACTCTGGAAAGTTTTAATTGACGAATTTTTACAATATTATGTTCCTCCCGAATCAGCAGTTTTAGATATTGGCGGCGGTTACTGCGAGTTTATCAATCAAATTCGGGCTAAAAAAAAATATCTAATTGATCTTAATCCCGATTCAAAGTTATTTGCTAATGCTGATGTAAATGTGGTTAATATTGATGTGTTTAATTTGGAAGATTACACATCTTTTACCGAACAGTTCGATAGTATTTTTATATCAAATTTTTTTGAACACCTCCGCAACAAAGAGGAACTTGTAGAAATTATCTCTTTTTGCTTCGAGGCCCTCAAGCCTAGCGGTTCTCTATTGGTAATTCAGCCTAATTTTAAATATTCCTACAAGGAATACTACGATTTTATCGACCATCAATTACCGATAACGCATTTATCGCTGCAAGAGCTTTTACAAACTGTCGGGTTTGAAATTGACCTGATTGTACCGAGATTTTTACCCTTTTCGACGAAAGGCAGACCGGCCTCGCCCTTGCTGTTAAAAATTTACTTGAAATTGCCTTTTTTGTGGCGTTTTTTGGGAGGGCAAATGTTTGTTAAAGCAGCGAAACCAAACAATTGAGTATCTTCCTCAATATCGACACTTGCCGTCGGAGGCTGAAAATGAGAATGTAGGGAAAGCGCTCATTTTAATAACTCATCTACTGGAATGCTAAAACCCGGTAAAACAATTTGAGTGGTAACAGATTCCCCAGCAATAAAGATGCTTCTGCTTTGTTTTGTTACTACAATAATCCATTGGTTTTCAGGATATACCAGCCAAACTTCCTCACTTCCCGATTCTAAATATTCTGTAGCTTTAGCAATTACATCTTCCGCCAAATCTGTTGGCGAAACAATTTCAGCACATAGAGGAAAACTTTGCGGCAGCACTTTGAGATTGCCAAATTGTGCTGCTAATTCCGGGGGAAGGTAGGCAACATCAGGATAGCGCCCCTGCTTGTTTGTGCGGCAGGGAACATCGGTATAAACTTTTCCTCCCTGTCCGCTGGAGTCTTTGTAGTTTCTCCAACAAAAGTAAAGATTTCCCTGTACTTCGCTATGCTTGAGAGTCATGCCATTTTTCTCCAATAATTCGCCATCAACCCACTCTTGCAGATCCGGTGGACTTTCCATCCATGCTTCTAGAGAATAGACTTTCGATGGGGCAACAACTGTAGAAGTTATCATGTTTTTGCGTCGGGGCGGGGAACTTTTTTTCTATGATACCAGATGCGATCGACCTTTGGTTGACAAAAGGCCGATCGCACTTTGTAGATGGCACTTTTAAGTGTTATCATAAAAGTTACAAAGTATCCCGCATTTCGGGCTTAGCCCAATTAGGATGAATCTGCCATTAAAGCATCACTTTGAGGACAAAAATGATGACACAAACTCAATCATCCGCCGCCCTTGCACTCAATATTCCACTAACACTAACACTCACCGTTACCCGCGAACAGTTCGTTGAATTGACCATCGCCAATCGAGAGTTACAATTAGAACGCACAGCAACAGGAGAATTAATCGTGAACCCACCAACCGGAGGCGAAACAGGATATCGAAATCTGGATATAGAAGGGCAACTCTGGCTGTGGAATCGGCGGACTAGACTCGGTAAAGCATTTAATTCTTCTACTGGTTTTCACCTGCCAAATGGGGCAGATCGCTCTCCTGATGCGTCTTGGGTGCGTCAAGAAAGGTGGGACGCACTCACCCCAGAACAAAAAGAAGGCTTTCTTCCCTTAAGTCCTGATTTTGTGGTAGAACTTCGTTCTAAAAGTGACAATATGAAGCCACTGCGAGAGAAAATGAAAGAATACATGGAAAACCAGGTTCGTTTAGGTTGGTTGATAGATAGGAAAAACAGAAAAGTGGAGATTTACAGGCAAAGTCAAGATGTAGAAGTGCTGGAAAATCCTGAAACTTTGTCGGGTGAAGATGTGTTGCCGGGGTTTGTTTTGGATTTGACAGAAGTTTGGGGATGAAGGCTATTATTGCGGCACAGGCGTCTGGCCAGCGTGCATCTGTAGTTAAAAGATCCCTACAAAATCGAACTTAAAACCACCTCATTAGCAGCAATCCAATTATAAATATCCTGCAAAGCTGCTTCCGGCCCAATAACAGGCCGCCATCCTGTTTTCTCCATCACCCTAGAAGAATCAGTAATAAAAATCGGAATATCCCCCGCGCGTTCCTCCAAAACAGGAGGAATCGGAATCGATTTCCCCGTAATCTTTTGACACAAATCAGTTGTCTCAACCAAAGAAAGACTGTTGCTCAAACCGCCGCCAACATTAAAAACTTCGCCGTCAAATTCCGCAAAATGTTCTAATTGATAATTAACTAACCTCAACAAATCTTCAACGTGCAGCAAATCCCTAACTTGCTTCCCGCTGCCGCCAAAACCGATATAACTCAGCGACTTTTGAAAATAGTGAGCCGCCACCCACAAACCGCAAACTCCCTGATCTACTTTACCCATTTGCCAAGCACCGGTAATTAACCCGCAACGGTTAATAATTGCCGGCACATTGTATGCTTCCCTGTATTCCTCAATCAGCAATTCCGAAGCTAATTTAGTTGCTCCGTAAAGCGAACGGTGTCCTTTTAATGGGAAGTCTTCTGATATGCCCAACTCAGATATACCGGGTAAAGTTTGCTCAGGGGCGATCGCAAATCTATTCGGCAATTCCAACAGTTTAACAGACTTGACACTGGCGATCGGATAAACCCGACTCGTAGACAAAAACAGCAAACTCGCACCCGTTTGTCTCGCCAACTCCAAAACATTTACAGTGCCCAGTAAATTCGTCTGCAAAACGTACTGAGGCGAACTAAAACCAGCCAGCACAGAAGGCTCCGCAGCACAATCTATAATGCAGTCAGCATTGAGTGCAACTGGATCTAAATCCGCCGCTGTGCGAATATCCCCGTAAACAAACTGAATCCCGCAACTTTTAAGCCGAGGCAGATTCAATTCCGAGCCCCGGCGACGCAGGTTATCTAAACAAATTATTTGCCATTCTGGGTGCAGTTTCTTCAGGCCAATTGCCAAACAACTGCCGATAAAACCCGCACCACCAACAATTAAAATTCTCTCAGGCATTCACTTTTAATTTTGCTATCTTTCTAGTCCGGTGGTAGTCGCCGCGAGACAGATGTTTTTCGAGCCAGACATACAAGACAATAAACAAATATCGACTGCCCATCTCTTTGATTTTCAGCTTAGAAATACCAGCAGTCCGATTGTACCACCTGAGAGGAATCACCGTATAGGAAAAACCCCGAACAATTGCTTTTAAAGGCAGTTCCACTGTCAAATTAAAATGATGGCTCAAAATTGGTTGTACGCCTTCAATTACTTCTCGGCGGTAAATTTTAAAAGCATTGGTGACATCGCTGTACCGCAAGCCGAAAATACTTTTGACAAACCAGTTTGCTAAGCGGTTAATTGCTAACTTGTGAATTGGATAATCAACTATAACACCACCTTTGATAAAGCGGGAACCGAAAACGCAATCATATCCTTCTTGCAACTTGCGGTATCCTGCTACCAAATCCATCGGATCGTCGGAAGCATCCGCCATCACAATTGCCGCAGCATCTCCGTCAAATTCCGCCAATCCCCGGCGCACAGCAAATCCGAAACCGTTGGGAGGTTGATTGTTGATGTATCTAACTGTGGGAAAAGTCTCTGACAACTCCTGGCAAATATCAATTGTTCGATCGACACTGTTGTCATTCACAATCAAAATTTCGTGCGGAATGCCTTCTAATTCGAGCATCTGGGCGATCGCCCGCACAGTACCGTACAAACAGCCCTCCTCATTGTGAGCTGGTATAATCACAGAAATTTTCACTCCTCATCCTCCGCGCAACTGGACAAACTGGTTGTCAACAGGATTATACACCCAAGCTTTAATTTCAGTTTGGGCGATCGGCAAATTATTATCCGACAAATCAACAGCCCACCTGGCATTATTGTATAACTCAGATTTTAAACTCTCAGCAATGTCGGGACTGTCCAAATTTACATAAGCGTTAGCAAAAAAAGATTGTTTATCGCCGACAGATAGCAGTACAATATTCGGCTGTTTCAATTTTTCTGGCAAAACCGCCCAACCAGCAGCCTTGACAGCATCATTTTGCTTAACAGTCAAGGATTTATCGCTAGTTTGAGGTTTGTCTAAATAACCGTAAACTTTCTCGGTATTAGAAATAAACTCTACATTTTTCGCGAACTTTATCCAACCTATTTTGTCGATTATTGCAGCGCCTTCTCTCACCAGCCAAGTTTTTTTGCTCAGCACCCTCAAACAGCTTTCCTGCGAATTTTTGAAAAAATCCGAGGGTTCCAGATAGTTAATTAAGTGCAAACAATCTTGAGCACCTTGTTTGTAAATAAGTGCCGATCTAGATTGGGCGATCGCCTGTTGAGAGTTAACAATAATTGTAGCAATTAACAGCCCTGCAACTACCCGATAAATAAATTTATAATTACGTCTTAACGTTGCTTTTGTTTCTTGATAATTACCTCTAACAAACAATTGCCCTAGCTGAACCACAGCAATTAATAGCAAAATAGAATTAGTCGTATATCTAGACGATTCTAGCGCCTGAATTGCCCCAAATTCAGCCCTTCCCGCCGTAATAAACAGAGCCGATAAAACCGAAAAAAAACCTATTGACAGCCAAGGTAAAGCCTGATATGGCACTCCTAAATCAATATTGGAATGAGTATCTTGCCGTAATCCTAAATGAATTGTGGGATGGGCATCTTGCCCGTCCAGCGTCGCAGCCTGAACCACGTTCATAACTGAGTTGGGATTGCTATAGCTTTCAGCAATATCATTCCTATCTGTCATTGCCTGGGGCGAAGGAATCGCAGGGGCGGGAGATAGCTTCGCAGGGTTCCCAATGACAAAGAAATAGAATACCAAAAATAAGAAACTTGCAACTATTAGCAATCCAACTAATGCTGAAATTCCAGGCGATCGCACAATTGGCGAACCCAGCAAACTTAAAAAGTAATCAATCACCACAAACGGCTTATTCAACAATGAAATAATACTTGTTTTCCGACTGGGATGATAATCAATTGAGTAAACAGCACAAGTTGTCGCAAACAGCAGCATCCAGACAATAAGTCTTTTTCTTTTCTGCGCCGCATTTCCTTCTACAGCCACCACAGCCGGAATTGCAGCCAACCAAGAAAGCAAGCCTTGCGCCAGGGAAAAACTGGCAATAAAGCAGAATCCAGCCGCAATCGATATTTGAATATCGTAGGGACACGACAGTGCCGTGTCCCTACTCTGTTCGATCTGAGGTGTTGCATCATTCTCCAGAACGGGCAAGATGCCCGTCCCACAAAAATTCAATCTTCTTGTGGAACGGGCATCTTGCCCGTTCCTAAATAGCTTATTAATCGTGGTGCAACATCTCTGTTTCATCCGATTAAAAACCGCTATATTAGGCAATAATTTGTGAGGTGAAACCAGCGCATAAACCGCAGCGACAAAACACAAATTTACGAAAAACCACGCTAATTGAAATCCCCAAAGCCAGTTTTCGTACTGAACTAGAGAGAAAAGCAAAATACAAGTTAAAATATTAGCTAAAGGCCACAAATCATCCGCGATCTTCTTAACTTGCATCGAGGATAATTTATACATAGCGATAAAAGTTATCGCAGCCAAACCTATGCTGAGACACAACTGATAATTAATATTCCATCGGGAAGCAAAAGCCAGCACCGCAATAATTATTTTAGGGAAAAGTATACGGTGGTTGCTGTGCAAAGCCCAAAAATCGTTAAAAGTTACATTTCCCGCAGCTATTTTTTCAAAAAGGCTAGCTAACCTCCACTCGTCATCAACGGGAACGTTAACGCTAAAATTCGCTACAAATCCGATTAATAAGAGGACAGGAATTAGATATAAAGTAAATAATATGATTTTTTTCATTAATATCCAATCCGGTAGCATCGGAATTGTAAAATCTAGTCATATCATGTCCGATCGATTAACCATAATATCCCGGTCGGGGCGGGTTTTTGAGAGTGTCAATTATTCGCAAGTATTGTTGCTGAACTCGCCCCTACAAAAATCGCGATCGCTCGAACGGACATGATATCATCAGCTTTTCGACTGACAATCAACCGTCAACCATCAACAGTAAACCGTCAACAGTAAACCGTCAACAGTAAACCGTCAACCGTCAACTGTTCGCTACTTAATAGTCTTGAACGTATCCATTTTCCCAGTAAATCGGTTGATAAACATCTGCAAAACACTCCGCTTGCCAATATTGATATTAGAACTCACGGACATTCCCGACTGCAAGTTCACCTCCACTTCATTTGCCTTGCCCTTGTTCAAAACGAACTTCTGATTTTTGAGCTTAATTTTGGTTTTGAAAGCGTAGTATTTCCGCAGTTCAGTAGGAGGCTCTGCATCGCTGCTAATCTCTATCACTTCACCCTCAGCAGTACCAAACTCCAGCGCCGGGAAAGCTTCTACATTCACTTCCACAGGCACGCATTGGTATTTCGTTAAACCCAGTTTCTCTCTGTTAACTTCCTTCTCTGGACAAACGCAACTTTTACCTATTTCGCAGTCAACCTTTTCTCCGTCTAATTGCTTGCCGTGATACTGCTCCAATTTTGCCCGCTTCTGTCTCAAAGCATCCAATACCAGAGCCACATTGCTGTTTTCCAGGTAAACCACTGCTTGCAGACCGTTGTCGTCATCCAAAACCTTGAGCAGCTTTTCAGTTTGCTGCGCTTCGTAATAAGCTTCTTCGCAGCGTGCTGGGCGCGGTTCGCCCGGTTTCACCACCGAATTAATAATGGATTGGCATATCGGATCTTTCGCCATATCCAACTTAGCTTTCTCCTTGGTAGAAGGCTTCAAATCAAAGATTACACCCGATACGGGAGCTTTCATCACTTGAGTGTCGCGGTTTTGTTGAGCCTTTTCTAGCTGAGCGTTCACCTCGGACAACTTTTTCAGGTTTTCCACTTTGAAGCGGCTTAGTTGAGAATCGCTGCTGGCAATTTGTTTCTCGTTTTCAGCAATTTTGGTATAAAGTTCTTTCGCCCAGGTATCCTTGGTGTTTTTTAACTGTTCTTGGGCGCGGGCGATGGACTCCTGAATGCGTGCTTGCTCTCCTTGCTGGCGCTGTATGTCAGCACTAATTTTTTGGATGTCACCTTGACGCGCGTTAATTTCGCCTCGGCGCGTATTGATTTCACCGAGGCGCGTGTTAATTTCGCCTTTGCGAGAGTTGATTTCACCTTCGCGCTGCTTGATTTGATCTTGCTGTTTGAGAACGTCGCTTTGGCCTCTGAAAACATCTTGCTCTTGACGTTCTTTTTGCAGTTCAGCGATGGCTCCTTCCTCCACAAGGGGGGCGAGTCTGCCTAGAATGTTTTGGTTCGACTTCAATACTTGTTGGGATTTCGCTAACTGTTCTTGGGCCAAATCTCTCTGAGCCAGGGCTGATTTTACTTGCTCTTGCGAAGAACTTAACTGCTGCTGAGCATAATTTAATTGGTTCTGGGCAAAACCCAATTGTTGCTGTGCCACTGTCATTTGATCGCCGGCGGCTTTCTCAGCATCCTGAGCTTGCTTCAGTTGTTTTTCCAACTCCTGAACTTGGCCTTGAGCAGCAGCTACGCGAGACAGAAATTCCGATCGATAATTAACATAAAGTCCTTGCTGAGCAGCATCAAAATTTCCGCTTGCTCCCCTGTTGAGGTACAGCTCGTCAATCAAAGCTTGCAGCACTTGATTTTGTGCCGTGAGGCTCTGTCTGTCCCTGATTGTTGATTCTAGATTAGAAGGAACAGGGCCTTGAATTTTGCCGCTGACAACATCTTCATAAAATTTATTTTCCTTTTCCAGAGCTTCTTTAGTTTTCTGTATCGATGTTAAATCGGCACTGGGTGCAAGGGGGTTGAAAGTGAGCAGAGGCTGGTTCTTTTCCACACGATCGCCATTTTCAACGTGAAGTCTCACCACAGCGCCCGTAGCAGGTGCTTGGATGTCTCTAGCACCATCTTTGAGCTCCAATTGGCCCACAGCGGGGACAGCTTGCTCTACGCTAGCAAAATAAGCCCACACTACAGCAGAAGTGGTCATCAGCATGATCATCCACAAAAACAAGTGCGACCAAATCGCTGGTTTTTCGAGAATGACTGGTTGCTCAGAAAGTATTAACGATTTCATAGCCATTTGTTAGTTCTCAGTTGTTAAGCGTTAGTGATCAGTTGTGAGTTGTTAGATATCAGGTATTCGATGACTCTTGTTGTTGGAAGAGGCAGTAGTAACGCCCTTTAAGAGCCATTAATTCTTTATGAGTTCCCCGCTCGACTACAGAGCCTTGATCCATCATAATAATTACATCAGCGTTTTGGATGGTAGTCAGGCGGTGAGTAATGAAAAACACCGTGCGGCCAGCAAAAGCTTCTGCTAAGTTATTGCAAACTTGGCGTTCGGAATGGTAGTCGAGGGCGCTTGTAGCTTCGTCCAAAATCAGCAGTTTCGGGTTTTGCAAAATCGTCCGGGCGATCGCCAAACGCTGCCTTTGACCCCCAGAAAGCGACGAACCCCGCTCTCCGACTATCGTATTGTAGCCAGCAGGCAAGCCCATAATAAAATCGTGAGCTACCGCTAATTTTGCTGCTCGCACAATCTCATCCGTACTCGCATCGGGATTGCTCAGAGCAATATTTTCCTGTACCGAGCAGTTAAACAGCAAAGTATCTTGCAGCACCACCCCAAGTTGGCTGCGGAGCGAATATAATTCCACCTTGGCAATGTCATAGCCGTCAATAAAAATCCGGCCCGACAACGGCGGATAAAGACGCTGCAACAGCTTCATCGCCGTACTTTTACCGGAACCGCTTCCCCCCACAATTCCCACAAAACTCCCAGGGGGAAATTCCAAATTAACATTAGCCAATTGCAGTGCGCCGCTCTCCAGAAATCGGAAGGAAACCTCCTCATAGGTAACCTGCCCTTGAATTGCCGGCAGCGGGATATTGCTCCGGTCTTCATCGCTGGTTTCCGTCGGCGTATCGACCACATCCTTAAGCATATCGATCGACATCGAGACTTCTTGGAAACTCTGCCAGACGCTCACAAAACGCAGCAGCGAACCAGTCACGTTCCCGGAAATAATTCGGAAAGCAATCAACTGACCCAAAGTAATCTCATTTCCCAGTACCAAATAAGCTCCCACCCACAACTGAGCTAAGTTACCCACCTGGTTTAAAAAGCCGCTAATCGTACCGGCAGTAGTCCCCGTGATAATTGTTTTAAAACTGGCTGTAATGTATTTTGCGTAGCGGCTCGACCACTCCCATCGGGATTTCAATTCAATATTTTGAGCCTTAACAGTTTGAATCCCGCTGACTACTTCCACTAAATAAGATTGAGAGTCAGCAAAACGCATATTTCTCTGTTTTATCAGGCGCAGCACCAGCGGATTGATTAGAACAATCATCAGCCCCAGTATCGGTACCACTGCCAAAGATACTGCCGTTAGCTGCACACTGTAGGAGAGCATCACGGCGACGTAAACCACCGAAAATACCGCATCAAGAACCACTGTCAGAGCTGTACTCGTCATGAATTCCCGAATCTGGCCCATCATGCTGAATTTGTAAACCAGATCTCCGACGCGCCGATTGTCAAAGTAATTCTGGGGCAGCCGGAGCAAGTGGTCGATTACCTCCGCACTCAATTTGACATCGATGCGGTTTGAGGTATCTATAAACAAAAAGGTACGCAAACCGTTGAGCAGTCCTTCAAACAGGGCAACACCTAACAGAAACGCCCCCAAAATATCCAAGGTGTCAATGCTGCGCTGACCTAATACTTTATCAATAATTACTTGGCTGATTAATGGGTTGGCAAGACCAAATAACTGTACAAAAAACGAAGCGAGCAACACCTCAAAAAACACTGTCTTGTGTTCCATCAGTGCGGGCACAAACCACCAGAAGCTGAACTGCTCTTTTTGTTCAACTTGCGGAGCTTGCAGCAGCAGGACTTCTCCTGATTCTCCCCAGATTTCTTTAAACTGAGGTATCCGCTTCCGCATTAACCCTTTTTCGGGTGTCGCCAGCACTAATTCTTGCTCGGTAATGCTGTAAATAATGGCAAAGCTGGTTTCCCATTTAATCATTACGGGCGCTTTGATGCGGTTGATGGCTTCTGCAGGCACTTGCGCCAATTGGGGCGTGAGGCCGATGCTTTGGGCGATCGCCCCGCAGGCTTGCATACTGATAGAACCGGCGGTTTTTAACTGATTTTCTAGAACTTTGCGGATGATATCTCGACGAAACTTGAGGCCGAAATACTTGCTCAACATCTGGAAGCAAGCAAGCGGGGCCTCAATCTGCCCTTTGGCGCGGAAAACTGGGTATCTCCCGGCATCCTTTGGTTGGTCGGTTTTGGGTTCTGGGGGACGATCTGGGGCGTCTATAACCGCGATCGAGGTTCCGTTGGGCGGATTCTGCCCAGAGCCTCCTGTCTCTGTCGTGCCATTTAATGAGTCTGTTTCGGGTTGGGGTTCGGGGGGTTCCCGGAAGCCGACCAAGCGAGCGCCGAGGCGGCCTTCTACTTTTAAGGATTTGGCTGCGTTTTCCACAGAGAAGCGGCTGCCGGTGGGAAAGTCGCCCAAGACGCCGCTGCTGACGAGCCAAATTCGATCGGCATCTAGCTCTTTGGCGATGTCTTGAGTTTTTTTGTTGCCGTTTGGTACGTTGACAACTGTCGCATCTTGCCAAGCTTGCAGGGTGAGTTCCTTGAGATTGGAAGTGCCGTCGGCTTGGCGTTGCAATTCCAGGCTCAACAGTTCAAATACTTCGCTCAAGGAACAGTGTTCGCGAAAGGCTTCTCCAAAGGTCGGCTGTTTTTCCAGTACGCTCAGGAAATCTTCGGCGGGTAGGACGATCGCGATCACATCTGTAGAGGCGATCGCCGTTTCGCAGGGAACTCCCCTGAGCAAGCCAGCCCAGCCCAGGATTTCCTTCGACTGCACCAACCGTAAACTTACGTGGCGCTGCGAGCGCTGGTCAAAGCCCAGCAGCCGCGCCTGGCCTTGATAGATAATTGCCACCTGAGTCGGCATTTTTTCCCGTTCAAACAGGGGTTGCCCCGTCCGGTAGCCAAGGAGTTGGCATTTAGCCACCAAGGCTGTCAGAGCCGTCTCTGACAGTCGGTCAAAGGGAGGTGTTTGAGCTAGGAAATCCTGAATTTGGGAGAGGGAAACAGCGGAAGAAGTCATCCAATTTTAGATTTTAGATTTTAGATTTTAGATTGAATCCACAGATGAATCCAGGGGGTTTTTGTCAGGATGCTACGCTTTTTCAAGTCTCCACGGATAAATCCGGGGGCCCCTGACCCAATTGCTTGATTGTCATGAAATTGAAGACACAGAGGAGAGGGGCTGTAGCGGGCCTATTTGCGATATCTGTTCGGCGAGCCAGCTTTCAAAGAGTTCGTTAATCAAGTGCAGCCGCATCGATTCATCGAGTTGGGCCGGCATGAACTTTTCTAGTCGAATAATTACCATCCATTCTGCCAGAGGACGCGGCGTCCAGAGTTGATTTGGCTGGCTGACGGACAAAAGTTTGCTGATTGCCGGGTGGGGCTGGCTGAGGGGTACTGGACCCAACAAGCCACCTGACTTGGACTCCGGCCCTTCGGAATAGTCGCGGGCCACTTCAGCAAAGGTTTGTTCCCCTTCGAGGATGCGAAAGTAAAGTTCGTTTGCCAGTGCTGGATTTTTGGTGCGTACCAGGGAATAAACTACGTGGTCTAGGCTGGCTTTGCGGGTTAAAAAATAATTATCTACTTTAGGTCTCCAAGTGGCTTGCTTAAATTTTTCGATCAGCAAGGGCCTAACGGCCATCTCTTGAAGTTCTTCTTCCGTCATATTTTGGCCGCGCAGCCAAGCTTCTTTGGCTTCCGGGGCTGTCAGTTGGTGTTGTGCCAGAAAGTTCTCCACGGCGGATTTTCGTTCTTCGTCGCTGCAAGTAAAGGATGCGATCGCTTGGTCTACTATTACACCCCGCAAGAATTGTGGCATCAACTGATACCGCTTCAGGAGCGATGGCATATCCTGAGCTTGCAGTAATTTATCGCCTATTTGAAAAAGTCCTGTCATTTTTTTATCTCCAACTGACTTGCGCTTCCCCTTTTAATTTAGCTGTGGCAGGAAAAGAGCGACAACCACTAACCCCTCGATTCCCCGATGATAGCAGACCGTCAGTGGGCTAGCGCTATTGCTGTCTATTTCTTGACGTTCTGCCTAGCGAGGGGTTCCCCGCGGGTCTCATAATGGTAGCGGGATGCGAGAGTTGGAGAGTTGGAAAATCTTTACTTCTGCCATCTTCCTTCTTGCCTCAACATCCATCCGTTAAATCCCGTACACTGCTTAGTTGCTGAACTTCCTTCTTCCTTCACTCTCGCAATAGTCTTTCAAAGAGTGTTCCGAGTTGGGTCGAGCAAGCGCGACTGTCGAGATATTTCGGGTTTGCCGCCATTTTTTGGTGGATTCGCTCGCGGTAGTGCCGACGCAGTTCTGGGTTGGTTCCCAGTGCTGTGCTCAGCTCTAAATAAGAGTTCTCGCTGTTTGCTACCAGTTCCGGAAGTAGTAGTTCTTCGAGCACTGCGGCTGATTGTCGCGATCGAGTTGTTTGCCCTTTTCTTACCACTACAGGTAATCCGGCCAACAGGGGTTCTGCTAAGGAGCAGGCACTGCTGTATGGATAGGAGTCTAAATATATATCAGCCAATTCCAGACATTTTATGCAATCGGCGCGAGATGGCAGCGCTTTAATCACAACTAAGCGCTTTTTGTCAATCCCAAATTCGGCAAAGAGCGATCGAATTTGGTTGTAAAAAGGCACCGTCGGATAGTTTTCTGAGCGGGAACTAAAGGGATACAAAACTAAAATAGAATTTGGTACGGCAGCAATAATTTTTGCCCAAGTTTCTCTCAATTCTGGGATAATTGTCAAAGCTGGAGCGCCGGACATGAACACTACAGATTCGTCGGTGGCTCCCCAACTCCTGCGAGTCGGTTCAACTCTGCCAGGTGCTGATCCTACAGTATAGCTTAAACAAACTCCCGAACCTTCTAAACTAATTAATTTTTCGCGATACTCTGCGGCTGCACCTGCAGGCAATGTCAAATCTCCGGCAATGAAATAATCAATATTTCGGGCGCCGGTGGTTGCGGGGGTTGATGCAGCAGTAGCTATTTGCACCCGCGCTAGTCGGTGCAGGCACAGCAGCGCGCTTGGTTGAGAAGTGTCGGTAGTATTGGTGCAGATTAGCAGAATATCTAAATCGTGCGATCGCATTTCTCGGACTTGATTGGGCAAATCTTCTGACAGTTGCACCAGTTTGTCAGCGCAATTTTCGCAATATTTCCCCAGTCGCTCGTCTTGTACCTGGAAATAGTACACGATAATTTCAAACTTGCTTCTGTCTAAATATTCCAAACTCCCAATTGCAGCACGAGTCTCGGATTCATCACTAATTTTATCAAGCAAAAAGCCAACTCGGATTTTAGTTCTTTCAGGTTCTATCAGAGAAAAATTCCATTCTATTTGACAGCCGATATTTTTCAAATAAAATTCCAGAATATCAGCTCGCTGACTCAATATATTGAGCAGATTAATCTCGCTCAAATACACAGCTTGGAAGCTAACATTTTTCGCAATAAAAGCCGCCAAATAACGCCAAACTTCTGAATCGGGAAAACTGGCGATATTAGCAGCGACGTACTTGATTAACTGCTGGAAATATTCAGAGTAACTTTCTACTTCCCAGTTTTGTTTAAAATAACCGGGAGACTGAAATATAAATTTCAGAAAATCCTCAAAAAACCACTGGGGAATCGCTGCATTTTTATACTCAAGTGGCAACTGATAAGCGTCGCGGTACAGCATCGCTGCGAGGAGATATTGCATCTTCTCGGCAATTTCCCCTCCTTCAGCAAGTTTCGAGGATAACTGCTGGATCAAACTTTGTTCTGACTCGGTTAAACTTTCATTTTTGAGCGTGCTATCTAGTAGCAATTTATGAGCTTTTCCCGCGTCTTGCGAGTAAGCCGTTTCTAATTTTTGCGCTGGCAAATTCAGCCAATATTCCGCTAGCTGTTGGCGGTATTGGCGGAGTTGCGCGAGAATAGGCTGTTTTGATGGCAATTTATTGTATTGCTCAAGCAGTGCTGACAATTCAGATAAACTCGGCTGGGTTCTCAATGCCAACTTTTGGCGAATTGTCTGTTTGATTTGTTGATCCAGGAAACTGTAATCAGGACTATTTAGTAGTTTTTTGTAAAATCTGACTACATCTTTATGGTTTTCCCCAGCGGCGAAGTTTTTCCAAGTTTGTTGTTCGGGATGAATCCGCAGTGAGGACAGTTTTTCGTCTACAAATCCGATATGATAGTTCCCCATGATTCGCCACCACATATCTAAGTCTACATACTGAGATAATCCCGAATCAAATAATCCTATTTCTTCAAAGACTCGCGCAGCAATTAAGACGGTACTAGGTTCGCCAATTTTGTTTATCGGGTTATTCAAGCAGCTAGTATCTGCCAGTAATTCTTTTCCGGGCTGAATAGATTTTAAATTCGACCAACTTTTATGCAAATCTTTAATTGATTGGGAAGCTCTCCGCAAAATTGGGTTAGATTCATCTTCAGCTATGGTGATGCCGCGCGGGGAGAAAACCATACCTATTTTGGGGTTTTCTTGGGCGAGTGCGACCATTTTTTCAATACATTCTGGGGCGAGTAAATCGTCTTGAAAGAGAAATTTAATGTATTGACCTTTTGCTTGGGATATGCAAAAATTCCAGTTTTGTGATAAGCCGTAGTTGCGGTGCAGTATGATGCGGAAATCGACTGAGGTTTGTGATTGGAATGATTGGGCGATCGCAACTGTTTCGTCTGTGGAGCCGTCATCGGATATAATCAGCTCTATGTTAGGGTAAGTTTGGGCCAAAGCACTTTGAATCGCTTCGCCAATAAATGCCACTCCGTTGTATGTCGGAATACAAATACTAACTAAAGGTTGTGCATTTTTTACTGTCGCCCCCTGAGAGGACTTTTTCCGTATTCCGCCCTCCAAGCTTTTGAAATTATCTGTAATTCCGGCAATATATTCAAGACGGTTTTGAATTTTTATCCCGACTGTTGGCGGATTCAGTAAAGTCTTAATTTCATCAGCCGCTATTCTTCCAACTTGCTGAGCTTCCCGGTAATTGTTGAAGACATGACGCATTAAATCCGCAGCGTGTTCGACATCCGGTTCGGCCCAAACATTGCCTTTTTTGTAAGGCCCGCAATCTTTCTCTATTGGGATTAACTTATACTTGACTAAATAGCTATTGCCGACATTCATAAATTCTGTATTGGATGAATAGCCGGTGGCAATTACGGGTTTCCCGTAAAACATGGCTTCAGCCATTGTTAAGCCAAATCCTTCGCAGCGGTGCAGCGATACATAACAGTCGCAATTATAGAGCAAGCCGTTAAGTTTATTTTTGGACAAATATCCGTCTAGATGTTTGATATTTGAATTATTTGCTATGGCTGAGTTTAAGGATGCTTGCGCCGCTGAAAATTTGTGGGAATTAGAAGATTTGATGACCAATAATACGCTGTTATCTTCCCCAAAAGCTTGCTTAAATGCTTGAATTGTCGCCAAAGTATTTTTGCGCTCTATGCGGCTAGAAAAGTCGAAGACAAACAAGAAAATAAATTTATTTTTCGGTAAATTCAGTGCTTCTCTTTTCAGGGAAGGTGCGGGGAGAGCAATACTGGGCATGATTTTGATAACCGGAATTGGCGAGACTGCGGAAATTGCCTCGGCGCAATAGTTGCTGTAAGTCCATATTTCCTGAAAGTGATTAAATGCTGGCTGCCATTCTGGGGGAAATGCGGGAAGTTCCCAAGCCCAAAAGCCGATATTGTATTTGTTTTCAAAATAGGTGGAACCTGTATGTTTGATAAAGGTTGCAACTTCATCGGCGTTGACTTGAATTAAGTTTACAGGATAGGGATTATCTTGGCTAAAATTTTGATAGGTGGTGTCTTTCTTGCGGTGAGGACTGCGGGTAAAATTGTTGATGACGAAGGGAATGTTGGTGGCTTCTGCGGCTCTGATGTTGGCTCTGACACCTTCTCCTATGCCAAATTCGCCGTTGATGTAGCCGGCGATGTTCATTCCTAGATTAGGCTTCATAGTTTCTAATGTATTTAGCAAATTGTTGTGTTGATTTTTGGAAAAAAAGCAGAATTAATGGAACTCCTCAATCGCGTTAAATGAGGATAGGGGTTAAGAATAAATTATAAATTTGCTCAATATTTGCTAAGATATAACAATCATTGCAGGATGGGTGAAAAAGATTAAATGAACCGCAGAGGGCGCCGAGAACGCAGAGGAAGAGAAGAGAGGGAAGAGAAAGAGTTGGCAACAGAAAATTTGGTGCTTGACAAATGTGCCGATCGCCATTGTATACTGGCATCGCAATGCTAACCTTCGGCTGGTTGTCTGTCGGCATGGGTGGCTCTGTTGTATTTTACGATAAACTAATCAGGAATTTTAGAGAAAGTGATCGATCGCGTCAACCACGACCTCTTGAAGCTGCTACCGCCGGATGCTAAAGTCATTGTTGAAATTGGCTGCGGTACGGGTTCGACGGGCGAACAGTACAAGCTGATCAATCCCCATTGTCAGTATATTGGCATTGAATGCGATCGAGAAAAAGCTAAAATTGCAGTCGATCGGCTAAACTGGGTGACGGTAGCCGATATTGAAGAAATTGCTCTCGAAAGTCTCGACATCGCCCCAGGAACCGTCGATTGTTTGGTTTTTGGCGACTTGCTACCCTATCTCAAAAACCCTTGGGAAGTGCTCAAGCAGTACAGTGGTTTGCTGAATCCAGAGGGGCAAATTCTCGCCAGAATCCCTAATGTTCAATACTGGCGGCGAATTGTCAATCTGTTGCGGGGACAGTGGGAAAATCCCGACAACAAGATGCAGCACTGGTTTACCCTAGAAAGTATTAAATCACTATTTGCTCAAGCCGGATTGCAGGTTTATGAATTTCAAGGGAAGGGACACAAAACCGAAAATTTTGTCCAGTTTCAGCAATTGCTGCATCCAATGGTACAGGCTTTAGAGCTAACATCGAGCAGTTTTGCTACGGAAACCGGTGCTGAATATTATATCGTGCGATCGACCAAATCGACCGTACCTGCGCGCAGACTGCTGATTCAGACTATCATTATGGCTCCTACAGGGTGCGATCGTGTGCGAGTTTTGGAACCGGACAAATTTAGCGCCACAATTCCCGGTGTCCGCACCGTATCCGGCGTGAAAACAGCAGGATTAATTCCCCCCCTACCGGAAGAAGAAAAAGTCTTCATTTGGCAGCGGACAATCATGCAATATCCCGGCTATATTCCCCAACTCAAAGAACTGTTGCAACAAGGCTATTTAATAGTAGCTGAAATTGACGACAACCCCATTCGCCGCCGCGAATACGCCGACAATAATTACCTCAGCTATCGCGGCTGTCACTGCGTTCAAACTTCTACGGAACCGCTAGCAAAAATTTTGCGGTCTTACAATCCTAATGTTACTGTATTTCCCAATCAATTAGCTTATCTACCTCCGCCGCGAGTTTATCCCGCAGAAGAGACAGTCACAATCTTTTTTGGTGCACTCAACCGCGAAAAAGATTGGCAGCCGATTATGGCAGCACTCAATCGAGTTTTAGTCGCACACAAGCACCGGATTCGAGTTAAAGTAATCCACGACCGAAAATTTTTTGAATCCTTGAAAATACAGCAAAAAGAATTTGAACCATTTTGCAGTTACGAACGGTATCAAGAAATTATGTACAGTTGC
The DNA here is from genome assembly GCF_036705085.1 of Microcoleus sp. B6-A1. Lineage (NCBI taxonomy): Bacteria > Bacillati > Cyanobacteriota > Cyanophyceae > Oscillatoriales > Microcoleaceae > Microcoleus > Microcoleus sp. B6-A1. Next base: position 14,305 of record NZ_JAUBTU010000022.1, on the reverse strand, counting down.
GATATAGCTTTGCTCCCGCTTGTTTCCAACCCGGTTAACGAAACAAAATCCGACTTAAAATTTATTGAATGTGCAGCGCGGGGAGTAGCGGTGCTGGCAAGTCCCACTGTGTACGAAGATTCGATAGTCGAAGGTGAAACAGGATTGATTTATAGATATGAAAAAGAGTTTGAAACAAAACTAAATTCGCTGATTTCTGACACTTCTCGACGCCGGAAAATAGCCGCGAATGCTTACGAATGGGTGCGGGACAACCGCTTGCTGTGCGGGCACTACCGGCAACGCCGAGATTGGTACTTACAGATGCGCGACGAGTTGCCACGTTTAAATGCTGAGTTGCGCGATCGCCTGCCGGAGTTATTTGGTGACTAAGTGCGGTAAGATTTATAGGGTTATTGTGCGATCGTTCTGTTTTATTGTTTAATTTCTAATTGTTACTCCACACCAATGCGAATTCTATTCACTATTGCTCACTTTTACAATCCCAGCGGCGACGGGAAACACGCTTCCCAGCGAAATGATCCGCAACCACGACTAAATGCTTTAACCGCTTGCGTGACATCGCTGCAAGCTTTGTACGGCAAATCTCAGTCCATGATTGACATTCGCGAATGTGCAACTATCCCAGCAAATCAATCTCAACAGCACGAAATTGACATTGTTGTTTGCACTACTCAAGGTTATCATCTGTTGCCTCAACTGCCAGTGCAGCCCAGATGTTTTATGCACCATGCTACCAAATGCGAACCGCTGCTGTTGGGGTTTGAGTGTCAAGCAGTTTTGCGAGCGTGTCTTAACAAATACGATTATTTCTGTTATTTGGAAGATGATTTAGTTCTGCATGATCCGTGGTTTTTTAGTAAATTAAAGTGGTTTACGCATCACGGAGGAAATGGGAATTTGCTGCAACCTAATCGCTATGAAATAGCGCCTAAAGGCGCGGTTTTTAAAGCATATGTTGATGGTAATTTAGCAGACTCAGCGACTTCTGCGTTTCAAAATGTAGAGGAGCAGCGGCAGTTAACGGGAAAAATCATGGAACAAAAAATCGCTTTTGAGCGGGCGTTGAATCCTCATTCCGGCTGCTATTTTTTGAATGCGGAACAGATGGCACACTGGGCTAAGCAGTCTCATTTTTTGGATAGGGATACTAGCTTTATCGGCCCGCTGGAAAGCGCGGCAACTTTAGGAATTATGCGGACTTTTAGAGTTTACAAGTCAACTCCTGCTTATGCTAATTTTTTGGAGATTCAACATTTTGGAGCGAGTTTTCTGAATTTGATTGGTAATAAGGTGAGAGTGCCGGAAGCAGGATGAGTTAAGATATTCAGGTAAGCTGCAATACTTGAGAGGTAGCATGACCCCGGCAACCGAAAAGATTGTCCTTCCCTCTCCCTTCCCCGACCACACTCAACTGCCAGAGGAAGACGGCACTTTTGTGAAGAATTTTCAGGAGCATCCTCAGAGCATTATTTTGACTGATTCTATCGGGTCGGTATTGCAAGGGCTTCATCCCGATGGGCAATATGCTATAGGGCAAGACTGTGGCATCTACTGGCGAGAAACAGACCCACTTGAAAAGGGAGCAGAAGCTCCTGATTGGTTCTACGTGCCGAACGTGCCACCAACACTAGGAAATCAGATTCGTCGCTCTTACGTGCTGTGGCGCGAATTCATGGCTCCGATGATTGCTTTGGAGTTCGCATCGGGAGACGGTTCAGAAGAGCGGGACACAACGCCACTATCGTACTCGGAAGTTGGAGCGGCGCAAAGGCCTGGGAAGTTTTGGGTATATGAGCGGATCATGCGGATTCCGTATTATGGCATCTATGAAATCAATAGTGGCAGGCTGGAGGTTTACAGCCTGAACAATGGGTTTTACCAGCAGTTGCTTCCGAACGATCGCGCTCATTATCCGATCGCGCCAATGGGCGTAGAATTAGGACTGTGGGAAGGCAGTTATCAAAACCAGACAATGCTGTGGCTGCGGTGGTGGGATAGCGAGGGTAATTTGCTGCTGACAGGTACAGAACGAGCTTCCTTAGCAGAGCAGGCTTTGAGTGCAGAAGCCCAAGCGCGGCGGGATGCCATCCCTCGGTTGTTGGCAATGGGATTGAATACAGAGCAAGTGGCAGAAGCACTCGGTTTATCTGTAGAGGAAGTTAGCCAGCATTCACAATCTTAATGTCGCTTTTTATTAAGAGACTATTGACTTGTAGGGTGCATCTCACATCTTGCACCATTCTCATGAACAGGCAAGATATTCTCCTGAACAGGCAAGATGCCTGTTCCACAAAGAATGAGTTTTCTTGTGGGGAGTAGGGGTTGGGCATCCTGCCCGCCCGTAAGTCCTACTATTTTACAGCAGTCAAAACATCGCCGATTTTAACTGTGCCACTGTTGATAATTTTGGCTAAAACTCCTGTTTGTGCGTGACCGAATTCCTGTTGCAGTAAACTGAGTAGGGAAATATCCCGATCGCCTGTTTCTGGATTCACTTCTATATTGACACAGCGACCGATTCGTGCTGTAACTTCTATGCGCGCTGTGCCTAATTGAAACTGTTTTCCGATCAACTCAAATTCTGACCAAGCTGCCATACCTTCTAGCACAATGTTCGGGCGAAATCGGCCCACGTCAATGTTTTGAACAGCAATTTCTGTTAATTGGTCTAATGTGGCTTGGCTGAGTAAAGAAATGTGTACGGGTTCTCGATCGGGATAACGAGTTTCGCCGCTGGTGTCGCCGACTAATTGCAAAGGGGCAAACTGCGGGTGTCTCGCTTCTTTTGTCGGTTCAATTGCCGCCAAATATTCTGTGAAAAAAGCGCCGATGCGATCGCGCCCCGCTGCTGTGTTCGTTTCTGCGGATAACACTGCAACTCCTTCACGCTGGACTGTTAAAACGGCAGTTTCCGGTTGATAATGACATTCTAAAGCTGCTAACAAAGGCCAATCGTTTTGGACGGCAAAATGTTTTTTGCTCATCCAAGGCACATTGTCAGCAGGCATCTTTGCAGCTTCAAGATTATCTGCAAACATTAAGGCAAAAGCTCGATCGCCCTTAATTCCGTGCCCGGCTGTTAAAGCAAACTCCGACATTGCTTGGGGTGTCAGCCCTTTAATTGGATAAATAAATAACTGTTTTATTGTTGCAGGTATCATAATTTTTAGGAAGTTACTACAATTTTAACTCTCACTCTTGTCCCCCCCCTTACTAAGGGGGGCTAGGGGGGTCGAAGCTAATTCAAAAACCTTAATCAAATTGCTATAAAAACCCGATTAAGCTAGCAACTCATAGCGGCGGATATCTGGAGGCCCAACGGCCAAACCGTCTAATTTCTGCACGGCGTCTTGAATGTGACTTGAACCGAGATGTAGTTCGAGCAAATCAGCACTTTCCCACTCTTCAACATAGGTAAAATCTGTGGGATCGGCTTGATTTTGCAGGAGTTCGTATTTGATGCAGCCTTTTTCTTTGCGAGTGGGTTCTATAATGCTCAGCAGCAGAGATTTAAGTTCTGCTACTTTGTCGGGAAAGGCAGCGAGGCGGGCGACTACTCGCAAGGTTGTTTTGGACATAGGAGAAAAAAGTCACAGATAGGACGATCGAATTTACCGATTTTTACTTGGCAAACTCAGCAAAAGACGATTTTACTTAAAATAACCTAAAGAGATCGAGCGGTCAATCGATTTTAGATTTTAGATTTTAGATTTTAGATTAAAGAATTGCAGCATTGACTTGCGCGAGATAAATACGTTCGGCAAGTTTCATCGGATACAGGTTTTTTATTTCTGGGTTCTGAGTCTGCTTTCGGAATGAATCACGTGGCGGGTATCCTGGATGCTTTCGGTCAATCGCAGTAAAATCAGCCCAGGACGCGCTCAATTCTCAGAAACCAGGTTTGTTGCCAAATTATTCGTTACCAACCGCAGAGCGTCGTATAAACCGGGTTTATAGAGATATTTTGGCAAATACCGGAGGCACTCAATCTTTGGGATAAAATCGCTTGTTTTCTGTAGAATATTCCCAGGCGAGATCCTCTGGGTCTTTTTCGCGGCTCCACTGAGCAAACTCCGGCTTAAGTTTCCACTTGCCGATCGTACTTGCGTGAACTTTGAACCTGCGGGAGAGTTCCGTCTGGGTAAAAGAGATTTTGGGCTTTTGAGGAGTCTTGGTTTGAGCAATGGGGAATAAATTTGGTTTTTTATCTTGTGCTTTTTCCCGATTTGTGGGAGGCTCTTGAACAGCTATTGCCACATTAGCTGTTTCGCTTTGATTGACAGTTGGAGCTATTTGAAAATAATACAAAATTCCGCCTTGTTCCGTCACCTCAAAATCCGCTGCAAACTCAGAGGCTCGTTCGTCGAGATACTCTTGAACCTTTTCTCCGGGGAGTTTTGCATTCATCGCCAAATCCAACGCCGTAACTCGCCCTTGATTTTCCTTGATCAACTTATAGAAAACCGAGTCTAAATGAGCGAGTTTGTGTTTTTGTTGCTGGTGGTAGAGCTTGTAAGCCCAAGCAATGCCCGCTGTGGTGGCGATCGCCCAAAACATCCTTCCCGACTCGAAACTGGCAACCGCCGTCAAGGAAATAGGCAAAAGCAGGGTAAGATATCCCCAAATGCTTCCCTTCTTTAGGTTATTGCTGTTTTTGACCATAGTTCCTAAACAGGTACGTAGTTTAGCTTAGTAGAGCGTGTCTCAATGTCGCGAAAGTTTTTCGACAGTCGATATATCGATCGGCCCGCTGACACACCCAAAAACGGATACTGTGCCGCGTACACTCGCCTTGTGGACAATCCCTAATTTTAGACCAAAGTTCCAGCTCCTTTGATTCAATGTCGCAAGTAAATCGAAAATCGAAAATCGAAAATCGAAAATCGAGTGACGCACTCTACGACAAAATCCCAGAATCTACTTTTTTGCAACCGAGGGTTCATGTACTTTTTTCGCAAACAGATTGCCATCTTGCTGATAGTTGTTGCTTGCTGTACGCTGACGATTAGTTGCAGCGATAGCCGAACTATCCAGTGTACTAAATTTACTGAAATTGTCAACAAAGGCAACGCTCTCATTGATGTTGATAAAGACAGCAACGATGCTGCAACTACCGACAATTTAGCTAAAAATTTGAACCTGATAGCGAATGAACTTGAGGAACTGCGAATAACAGATCCAACCCTCAAAGAAATTCAGGAGCCATCGGTTAAATCCTTCCAGGAAATTAGTCAAGCACTCGGCGACATAAGCAAAAGTCTTCAGGCTGCAAATCTCGCTTCTACAAGTATAGAAGGTCGAGAGCAAATACAAACAGCTCAAGCAGATATTATCAGAGCCGGTCAACAGGCGAATCAAGCAGCCGCAAATCAAGACGCTTTGACTAGCAAACTGATTAATTATTGTAAGGGCGATCGCTAAAGGCTAAGAGTTTGGAGTTTTGAGATGGCCACGCGAACCCCAACAACCCACGGGGGGTGAATGAATTTGAGGAATGCGTCGCCTTCACTTACTATCTACCCCTTTGCAATTACCCAATTTAGTGATGAATTTCTAGATTCAAAATATAGCGACCGAGTTGCACTTTCTCCGACCACAACTCGTATTCTAACTGCAAGTGATCCGGTTCCGGCTTTCCTGTCAGCGTCAAGTTGCGAGTGAAGTTGCGGAGTCGCAACTGTTCGGGAGTCGCCAGCGATTCGCCCTGAAGCCAATAACGGCTCAGGCCGTACATTCCTCGTTCCCAGCAGTGGCGGTAACTGTATTTACCGTTTCCTTGCATCGTCATAATGACTCGATAGGGCGAAACTTCTAGCCAGAGCAACCGGGGTTTTGTAGTTGGGGGTAAGATTGTAACTTGCTCGGCAGATTCGTTGGAACCGTCGGAAAATTCGCGATCGATTATTGCTGGTTCGTGTAACAACAAGTGAAAGCGATCCCGGTCTTTTTGATAAAGGGTAGCAGCGGTTTCAACGACTGACCACAAAGGTAAATCTGTGGAGACGAGCGATAAACTTACTGGCTTGCGGTGATGGGTCAGCATAAATAAAAGTTTAGGGGTTGTTGTGGATCGGGCGGTTTGAGATTTGAGATTTTAGACTTTAGATTTTAGATTGGCTGGGTTCCAAATTCCGGAGCTTTTGCTTAAAAAAATGAAAAATCTACAACTCGCAATCGAAAATCTAAAATTGTTCAGTCAAACTTCAATCATCTGGTCGATAACTGAGAGCTGGAGATGAAATCTAAGCAGATACACGGATAATATTTGTGAAATTAATGTGAAATCCGTGCCGTTGCGTCCGCACTCCCGTGTCATCGAGAACTGACAGCGGAGTCTCCGGGCGAGTTTAATCAGCCTTTAAGTTAACCGGACACATTGGGAAAAAACCCGCAGGCCGTACAAAAGACGACTAACTTAGGACTGAGAAAAAGGTAGGATAGCTAACGCCATCTAATCCTAGTTTATCTCAATGCAAGCTGACATTATAACTACTACGCTTCTTGACAAAAGCCAAACTTTAAGCATTCAAAAACCGGCCTCGGGCTTGTCGCTGGTGGGGAGGATTCGAGTTCCCGGCGATAAGTCGATTTCTCACCGAGCTTTGATGTTGGGTGCGATCGCCCAAGGTGAAACTACTATTGAGGGACTACTCCTAGGAGAAGACCCCCGCAGCACGGCTAAATGTTTCTCGCTCCTGGGAGCCAAAGTTTCGGAACTCAATGCAGAACGGGTGACAGTCCGGGGCGTTGGAATTGGCGAGTTAGAGGAGCCTGTAGAAGTCTTGGACGCGGGTAATTCCGGCACGACGATGCGGCTGATGTTGGGAATTTTAGCCTCTCATCCGGGGCGTTTTTTTGCGGTAACGGGTGACAGTTCTTTGCGATCGCGCCCCATGTCGCGCGTCATTAAACCGCTGCAACAAATGGGAGCGCAAATTTGGGGCCGAAAAAGTAATTCTTTAGCTCCTTTAGGGATACTCGGACAGCAGTTAAAACCGATTCACTACCATTCTCCGATCGCCTCGGCTCAAGTTAAATCTTGCATTTTGCTCGCCGGTTTGATGGCAAGCGGAGAAACTACAGTCACAGAACCCGCTCTGTCGCGGGATCACAGCGAGCGGATGCTGCGAGCGTTTGGAGCCCAATTGAGCGTCGATCCAGAAACTTGTAGCGTGACAGTCACTGGGCCGACACAACTGCAAGGGCAGAATGTGATTGTACCGGGGGATATTAGTTCGGCGGCATTTTGGCTAGTTGCTGGGGCGATCGTTCCGGGTTCGGAACTCGTAGTCGAAAATGTCGGCGTCAACCCAACTCGTACAGGCATTTTGGAAGCTTTGGAAATGATGGGGGCCGACATTGAACTGCAAAATCAGCGAGAGGCGGCCGGGGAACCGGTAGCGGATATTTTGGTTCGCAGTTCCGGCCAATTGCGGGGATGCACCATTGCGGGCGACTTAATTCCCCGACTGATTGACGAAATCCCGATTTTGGCCGTAGCGGCGATCTTTGCGTCGGGTACTACAATAATTCGAGATGCGGCCGAGTTGCGAGTCAAAGAGAGCGATCGGCTGGCCGTGACTGCTGCCGAACTCAACCGCATGGGAGCCCAAATTTCCGAGTTACCCGACGGTTTAGAAATTACCGGGGGAACTCCTTTGACCGGCGCGGATGTTGACAGCTACACCGACCACAGAATAGCGATGAGTTTGGCGATCGCAGCCCTCAACGCCACAGGTATTACTAACATTCACCGGGCAGAAGCTGCTGCCATTTCCTACCCCGACTTTACCGCCACTTTACAACAAGTTTGCCATCCAAATTGAGAGCGGGAGACATAGAGACAGTCCTGGACGCATACACTGTATCCGTAGGGTGCGCCGGGCCGCGCACCTTACCACTAACAATAGCGGATCGAATCATTTTTTTTCCTTAGTCCTGCTGAGAGAGCGGGAGACAAAAAGAAAAACAGTTAAATTCATCCGTGTATCCGTGTCAAAATCCGTGTTGTGCCTTCCTTCCTCTAAGAATCTTTACCTACAACTTGTTCTTTTAAAGAATCAATTTCCGTTAACAACTCTTGGCGATTAGAAGCCTTGAGCAGATAGCGGTAAACAAACCAACCCGTATATCCCATGCCAATCAACTCAAAAACTGGAGCTACCAAAGGGACATCATTAAGAGCTCCTAACACTCCCAGCATTACCTTAATACTAATACCGCCTGCCAGAATTAAACCAACAGTTATGAGGGGCTTTTGGTAGTCAGCAAAAAAATTGGATAGATAGGCTGGGAGTTCCGACAAAATTGTAATAACTTGGTCTTTAATATCTTGGAACTGGCTTGCCGTTGTTTCTGTGGTTGTCACTGTAGTCATGACTCCCGGTTTGTCCTCCACCAGATCTACTGTGACGATTTCAGTGACTGTTTGTGCGTCGTCCGAAAAGTTAGCTTGTGTCATTGGATACTTCCTCCGTTGTCAGGTAAAATTGCAGGCTGTGAATTGCTGCCAGTATAATTCTCCGGCAATTAGCACAGCATCCGCGCTGCAGGGACTAATTGATGAGACTAAGGCAGAGTTTCACAAATTGCAAGCAAAAATAACGATATGACTTGATTTTAAACAATTGCCTTCGCTGCCAAATCGCTCTTTTGACTCATTTTTTCACTTGATCGAGGTCGATTTGATTCGGGCAAGGGCGTCCTTGTTCAAAGTCGGTGATATTGCCGATCGTGGTTTCGGCGATATTTTTCAAAGCTTCCTCGGTGAAAAAAGCTTGGTGTCCGGTAATCAGGACGTTTGGAAAAGTCAGCAAGCGCTGAAATACGTCGTCTTGAATAACGTGATTTGACAAATCCTCAAAAAACAGATCCGTCTCTTGTTCGTAAACATCTAATCCGAGGTACCCAATTATACCAGATTTCAGTGCTTTGGTGACAGCTTTAGTGTCAATCAACTGACCGCGGCTGGTATTGATCAGCATCATCCCTGGTTTCATTTGCTCGATCGCCTCTGCACCGATTAAATGGTAAGTTTCCGGTATCAGCGGACAGTGCAGGCTGACAATATCAGAGGCGGCGAACAGTTCCGGGAGTGCGACGTATTCCATGCCTAGGGCGAGGCAATCTGGGTTGTGGTAAACATCGTATCCCAGCAAGTGACACCCGAATCCGCGCAGAATTTGGGCAGTAATTGCGCCAATTCTGCCTGTTCCGACGATTCCCACCGTTTTGCCGTGGAGGTCAAAACCCAACAAGCCATCTAGGGCGAAATTGCCTTCGCGGACGCGGTTGTAGGCCCGATGGATTCTGCGGTTGAGGGACAAAATCAAAGCGACTGCGTGTTCTGCCACTGCGTAGGGAGAATAAGCAGGAACTCGCAGCAGAGTTAGCTCTAAATCCTTGGCTGCTGCTAAATCGACGTGATTGAATCCGGCGGATCTCAGGGCCAGCAAGCGGACGCCTTTTTCGGCAATGCTAAGCAGCGTTTTCGCGTCCAAGCAGTCGTTCACGAACGCGCAAACGGCCGGAAATCCAGCAGCCAAAACGCTGGTTTCCAGGTTCAGACGCGGTTCAAAAAAAACTAAATCGTGTTTGCCGCCGACATTCGCTGCTTCCAGAAATGTGCGATCGTAGGATTTGGTGCTGAATACGGCTACCTTCATGATTTTTGCCTGCAAATCCAGTAATAGTTGGGAATTCTTTCCAGATTAACTCTAAATTTTACTAGAGCGCCGTTGCCCCAAACAACCCACTTTCCATGAGAAATATTGAGTTTGGCAACAAGAGCCTCTTTGAAGAAACCATTTTTTTAGCTTTAGGGCAACTCCTGCTGATTTTTTTGAATTTAATTGCTTAGACTGTAGTCAACCGCCAGCGTTAATTGCTAAGTTTTTAGGACAAACTCAGATGCGTAAAAAAATCCCGACTTTAATTTATGAAATTTTAGAAACCTCAGACTCTAGCAATTTATACAGTTTAGCCGATGATGTTGTCATAACTTGTTTAATCCTGATCAATGTCGCAGCTTTTATTGCTTCTACTTCGCCCACATTGTCGCCAGAACACACATCGCTTTTGGCAAATATCGAAATTGTTTCCTCCTTAGTATTTACAATAGAATATATTTTGAGGCTATGGGTGTCTACAGTCGATCGCAGATACAGCCACCCGCTTTGGGGAAGATTGACATATGCTCTGACACCCCTAAGTTTGATAGATTTAATTTCCATCTTACCTTTTTACTTATTGCTGTTATTTCCTAGTTTAAACTTCGTTAACTTAATTCGTGTTATGCGATTGTTGCGCTTGCTAAAAATGAGCCGTTATTCAGAGTCAGTCCGAACTCTGGGAGCAGTGTTGTACGCTAAAAAAGAGGAGTTGATTGCCACTGCATTTGCAGTTTTTATTCTGTTAATATTTGCCTCTAGCATCATGTATTTTGTTGAATACGAGGCACATCCCAAAGCTTTTGGCAGCATCCCCGATGCAATGTGGTGGGGAGTTGTGACATTAACTACTGTTGGTTACGGCGATATTTATCCCATCACTCCTTTAGGAAAATTGTTAGGAGCCATGTTAGCATTTTTGGGAATTGGAATTTTTGCGTTACCGGCAGGGATAATTGCTGGGGGTTTTTCCGAGGAAGTCCAAAAGAGAAAGCAGGAAAAAAAAGCTGAAAATTCAGAGGAATTTGCGAATTGTCAATCGGTCAAAAGGCTGGCGGAAATCGAGGTCGGCTTTGAAGAAAAGCAAAGGGCGATCGCACTTCATCTCGAAACTTCATCAGAGTTGATGAAATTCTGTGTTCAAATGGCAAAACAAAAGTTAGGAAGTGAGTTTGAAAATGAACAAATCCTGCGCGATTTAGCTATTCATTTGTACAATGAGACCGTCCGCAAATTCGAGCTTTAACTACAGATATATATTGCCTGTAATTGCCCCCCCAATCCTTACCATCGCTTGTGGTTAGTTATGACTGCTTTTGGTCATGACTAATGACCAATTTTTTATTACCAATCGGGCGGCAAATTGTAATATTCGAGAGTTGATTTATCTGCCAGCAACTCTTTAGTTTTCCTGTCAATTTTAATCTCACCATCCGCCAAAACTAACGCCCTTTGAGTCGTTTTTCCGATCCAATTCAAATTATGAGAAGCGATTAAAATTACCTCGATCGGCAATTGGGACAAAACAGACGCCAAGTGACGCCGCCACGAGGGATCTAGTCCGTTGGTCGGCTCGTCTAAGATTAAAATTGCCGGCTCTAATGCTAAAATTGCTGCCAAGGCTGCTAATCTTCTTTGACCTCCCGAAAGTTCGTGGGCCGAACGGTTGGCAAATTCTACTAAACCAAATTCGTCTAATAGTGATAAAGCTCGATCGCGCGCAACTCCCGGCGGCACTCCGTAATTGCGCGGCCCGAACATGACATCCTCTAAAATAGTCGGCATGAATAGCTGGTCGTTAGCATCTTGAAAGCAAAATCCAATCTGCCTGCGCGCCTGCGATAAAGTCGCCTCTTCCAACTTTTTTCCCTGCACTCTAATCTCGCCCGCTTGAGGCATTTTTAATCCGATCAAGTTTTCGAGCAAAGTGCTTTTACCAGCACCTGTCAGGCCGAGTAGAGCAACTCTTTCTCCCGGTTGCAAAGTAAAAGAAATTCCCCGCAATACTGGCTTTTGATCGGGATAGCCAAATACTAAATTTTCTACTTCGATTGTTGGCACGGATTTTAGTCTACTCAAGTTTTATTTTCCTCTATTTTAGGATTAAGAGTGTTTAACCGCAGAGAGCGCAGAGGGCGCAGAGAGGGGAAGGGAGAAGGCAAAAGGTAGAGGAATGAATTAATCAATTACCAATTCTACTCGCTCACAGGCTCTGCCGGGGAACGCAGATCGGGAGGCTCTGCCTCCAATTTTCCTCCGCAAGAAGGGAGGCAGAGCCTCTGGATATGGATTCCCAGGCTCTGCCTGGGAACCAGTTAAATGCCCAATGCCCAATTACGAATAACCGTAAGAAGCTATTGTTAATCCGGCTGCTATTACAATTGCTAGTGTCAGCCACAGTCGCTCTTTTGGTGTTGATTTTGAGTCGGCAGGTAAAGCTCCTTGATATCCCCGAATTAGCATGGCTGCGTGTACTCTTTCTGCCCGATCGAGACTTCGCAAATAAAGCGCTCCGATCATGGAAGCACTGGCGTAGCGCAGCCATCCTCCGGTACCGGACAAGCCCCGGAGTTGGGCTGATATTTTCATGCGGTTGACTTCGGACAGCAGGATTTCTAAGTATTGTCCTGTTAAAAGTACAATCTCTTGCAAACCTGCTGGTAGGGGTAATCCTTTGAGGGCGATTCCGAAACTGTGGGGTGGCAAAGTTAGCAGGAAGCTGTTCATAATTAGCAGGCAAATTAGGGAACGCAGCAACAAAAAACTGGCACGTTCCCAACCTTGGGGCAGCACTAATAAGGAGAGAAAAATCAATTCTGCTCCCAACAGTTGCGCTAGGGTTCGCATCGGAGCTCTGAGCCAAAACGACCAAAAAAGTGCGATCGCCCCATAAATTCCCAGCCACAGCCAAGCGCCTGTCTTTAGAAAACCCATGCCAATCACAATTGTGAGAGACATTCGCAATCGAAAAGGTATGGAGAGTTTAGACATCTTTAGGTTTTACCACCAACTGAGCAATCCCAAAAGCCGCGCCGAAGCTGAAGGCAGACCCTAAAAGTCCAGCAATGCTAGTACCAATAGGCTGTTCTTCTAATCCTTTAACTGTGTAATCTGCTAAAGGAGTGGGATTTTCGATCGCCACAGCTTCTTTATCTTTAAAGCCGTATTTTTCGGCTACCGCTTCTAACCCGTCAGGCCAACTTGATGCGAACAGTGAAAGCACCCCGGAAATTAATAAAACTCCGATTACTGGCACTACCCATTTCTGCAGTTGTGGCTGTTGTCCCGGCAGTAAATCCGGCCGCACTTTGACGAGATAAGTTAAAACGCCGGCTGTAATTACCCCTTCGCCAATGCCAATTAAAATATGTACGCCTACCATTCCTGGCAATGCGATATTGAGCCCTACTGTACCAGAAATTGCCAGTTCGATCGCCACACAAATCGAAGCAGCCACGACGCTGAGGCCAGCGGCGATGCCCGCGGCTAGGGGCAAACGATTTCTGGAACCTCCCAAAAGTTGCTGCAATGGCTGCAACAGCCACCAGCCCACCCAAATGCCAACTAGCCCCATGTTAAAAATATTGGCTCCCAGGGCGGTGATGCCCCCGTCGGCAAACAAGACGCTCTGAATTATAAAAACTGTACTCATCGCTAAAGTTGCCGCCCAAGGGTTCCCCAAAACCACAGATGCCAGCGCCCCTCCCAACAAGTGGCCGCTGGTACCGCCGGCTACGGGAAAGTTGATCATCTGGGCTGCAAATACGAAAGCTGTGGTTAAGCCCATGATTGGGGCTTGTCGGAGTCCAAGACTCGCGCGGGTTCGATTTAGGGCAACTGCAATTACTGCTGCACTTGCTATGCCGGTGGCAACGGCTACTGGCGGTGAAAGAAAACCATCAGGTATGTGCATTGATGTATCCCAAACGAGAGAAGTTCCAGCCCTTTAGTCAACTATTTTTTACAAAAATTTACCATCCCCTGTGGGGGTATTTGTGCGATCGCGCGATCGGGGGATTGGGGGCGGGCGATCGCTTATGGGATATAGATTACCGCCTCATGGGCAGAATTTTGAGGATGAGAAATTTTACATTAAATAATCCTGAAGAATTATTCGGATATTTTACCGACTACCCTCACCTTGAAGCTTTTTGATAACAATTATCAATATTTGTTTACAGATTCAACTTCAAACCGGATTCATTCCAACGCGCAGACTCAGGACGGATAAATAAAAAACCTGTATCCGATAAAGGAGCCCCCGAATTTATCTCGCGCAAGTCAATGCTTTAATCTAAAATCTCAAATCTCAAATCTAAAATCGATTGACTTTTCCCATCGCAATGTGGCGCGTTAGCCAAAAAGAACAGTTTCGCGGTTTTCAGGTCAAGTCTTTGACAATCGAGGGGTAAAATCCCGCTAATGCTGTTGCCAAGGGGGTGCCTAACCAGCTATTGCGAGTAACAGTGCGCTTCCGGCTGCAAATAATTCCAGTTTAGCTGTTGACACCCAAAAACAACTGCCTGACAAGTCTCCAGAGGTTGTACCTTTCACTAATAAGTAGTTAAGCAAAATTAATTACATAATTATCTCCAAATTCTTTAAGAATTTTTTCTACAGATGAAACAAGAGAT
>NZ_JAUBTU010000165.1:0-5046 GCF_036705085.1 Microcoleus sp. B6-A1 | reverse complement strand
TTATACTGATGATGGGTAAAAAAGTCATGGTGGGGTTCACGAGTATTTATACTCATCGCAAAAGTGACACGCTCCCAGTTAGCGTGGGGACTTTGGCGCGGGAGATTGTGATAAATTCTCGCGGATTTGCCATCTAATTTCTCTCGTTAGGTGGCGATAAACCGAGTTTCTGCGACAAGTTTCAGTTGAGTACGAGAAATATCGGAAGAAACCCGGTTCCTGGGATTAGCTGCGTGGCGATAAACCGGGTTTCTGCGACAATTTTCCGCCTCGCACGAGAAATATCGAAAGAAACCCGGTTTCTGAGCGTGCGATCTTTTTGAGAAAATTGTCAGAAAGTGGGAGTTATAATAAAACCAAGCTAGTTGGCGATAATATCAACGATGGAAACTATAACTCTCAACCTACCTGCATCCGTCGCTTTAACCGACGAACAATTTTATCAATTGTCCATCGCTAATGAAGAGTGGCGATTAGAACAAACCCCCGAAGGAGAACTAATTATTATGCCTCCAACAGGCGGCGAAAGCGGCATCAGAAATTCGGATCTCAACCTGGGACTCGGTTTGTGGAATCGTCAGACTCGATTGGGAAAAGTCTTTGACTCTTCCACCGTCTTTCAATTACCCAACGGTGCGAAGCGTTCCCCTGACGCTGCTTGGGTACTCCGAGAACGTTGGGAAGCATTATCTGCAGAAGATAAGCGCAGGTTTCCTCCCCTGTGCCCGGACTTTGTAATTGAATTGCGTTCCCAAACGGATTCCCTAGAAACATTGCGGGCTAAAATGCGGTATTATCGAACTAACGGCTGTCGCTTAGGTTGGCTAATTGACCCGCAAACGCCTTTAGTAGAAATCTATCGGTTGTCTGAAGATGTAGCAGAAGTAATTAATTTCTCTTTTGACCAACCGCCTACACTTTCGGGTGAAGATGTACTTCCCGGATTTCTTCTAGATATTACACCTATTCTCAATCCTTGAATCTAGATCGAGAACTGTCGCCCAAGTTGCGAGAAACCGGGTTTCTGCGACAATTTTTGGTTGAGTACGAGAGATGTAGGAAGAAACCCGGTTTCTGGGATTCACTGCGTGGCGAAAAACCGGATTTCTGCGAATAATTTGGATTGAGTACGATAAATATAGGAAGGAACCCGGTTTCTGGGATTAGCTGCGTGGCGAGAAACCGGGTTTCGGCGAGAATTTTTGGTTGAGTACGAGAGATATAGGAAGAAACCGGGTTTCTGAGATTCTTGTGCCTCCAAAAAGTCGATCGCAAATTATCTCCCCGTCAACGTATCCGCATAAGGATCGGGCAAAGCTTGCTGCACCTCCAAAAGCGGCAAAGGATCTCCAGTCAACGGTTGGCTAATCAAATTTTTTTTTACCCCATCCCCCCGGCGATCGCGCTCTTGCAAATGCGATAATTCCTCTTGATAAACCGCAACAATCCGCGCCAAACTCCCCGCCAAATCATCCCAATTCTCATCTCCTCCCAACTTCTCAGAAATTCCCTCAAATAACTCTCCCGCTTGCCTTTTTTGAACATAAGCTTTCAAAAGCTTTCCCGACTTTTGCAAAACCGCCTGATAAATATCCCCATCCGACCACCACAGCCCCTGTTGACTCAGCAGCCAAGTCAAAATATACTCGCGAGCGTGTTGCTCCTTCACCCAGGCCGCGAGATACTGCAAATCTTCCATAGTTACAACAGTCTCCTCAATTTTCCTTAAAATGTCCGCTTGTTTGTATCTACCGTTACCGCGATCGACATAATACCTGCCTTATCATCACCTGTCCCCGTCATTAATATCCCTTAAATCTTAAAAAAACCCTACTGATTTACCAAACAGCAATTCTGAGAATATAAAAATAAACCTAAACCTCCTAGGTCTATTGTCCAATACTTTTAGTCCACCGGAAAGCGGTACACCCCGCCTCGCTTTCCTCTCTCGCAAACCTATCATCAAGCGGGAACAACCAGCGGGTTATTAGCATGACAAAGCAAAATTTTGGTTTAATCGGTCTAGCAGTGATGGGCGAAAACCTAGCGCTCAACGTCGAAAGCAGAGGCTTCTCCGTGGCTGTATACAACCGCACCGCAGCCAAAACCGACGACTTCATGGCCCAACGCGCCCCCGGCAAGAACATTGTAGCCGCCAAGACTCTGACAGAATTCGTCGATGTCCTAGAAACCCCACGCCGAATCTTAGTCATGGTGCAAGCTGGGAAACCCGTAGATGCCGTCATCGACCAGCTCAAACCCATGCTGTCACCGGGCGACATGATTATTGACGGCGGCAACTCGCTCTACGACGACACTGAACGCCGCACCAAAGATTTAGAATCGATGGGACTGGGATTTGTCGGCATGGGCATCAGTGGCGGCGAAGAAGGCGCGCTCAACGGTGCTAGCTTGATGCCCGGTGGCACCCGCACTGCTTACGGCCTACTAGAGCCAATTCTCACCAAAATTGCGGCTCAAGTAGATGACGGCCCCTGCGTCACATTCATCGGCCCCGGTGGCGCTGGTCACTACGTGAAGATGGTTCACAACGGCATTGAGTACGGTGATATGCAGCTCATTGCTGAAGCCTACGATTTGCTCAAAAACGTTGGTGGATTGAACGGCCAGCAATTGCAGGAAGTTTTTGCCGAATGGAATACCACAGACGAACTCAACTCGTTTTTGATTGAAATTACGGCTAATATTTTCAAGTACATTGACCCGGAAACTAAGCAACCCTTAGTTGAGGTAATTATGGACGCAGCCGGTCAAAAAGGCACCGGCCGCTGGACTGTTATGAGTGCTTTGGAATTGGGCGTGAGCATTCCCACAATTATCGCTGCTGTGAATGCCAGAATCATGTCTTCTTACAAAGACGAGCGCATCAAAGCTTCCCAAGAACTTACGGGGCCTAGCGGCAAGTACGAAGGCGATACTAAAGAGTTTGTGAATAAAGTCCGGGATGCGCTTTACTGCTCGAAGATTTGCTCCTACGCTCAAGGCATGGCGCTGTTGAGCGCGGCGTCGAAGTCGTACAATTACGACTTGAGTTTGAGCGAAATTTCCCGAATTTGGAAAGGTGGCTGTATCATTCGGGCTGGCTTTTTGGACAAGATTAAAACAGCTTTCAAAGACGACCCCACGTTGCCGAATTTGCTGTTAGCGCCGGAGTTCAAACAGAGCATTCTCGATCGCCAATCGGCTTGGCGAGACGTGTTAGCTACTGCTTGCCAACTGGGGATTGCAGTGCCAGCATTTAGCGCCTCACTGGACTATTTTGATAGCTACCGACGCGAAAGATTGCCACAAAACCTCACGCAAGCTCAGCGTGATTATTTTGGGGCTCACACCTACGAACGCACCGACAAACCGCGCGGTGAATTCTTCCACTCCGAGTGGACGCAGACTGCTAAAGAGTCGCTGCAAACCGGTACTACGGACTAATTAATTTTTGTAGGGTGCGTTTCGGCGCACCTTACTAATTATTCTGGGGTTGCTGTTTTGACGTTGGTTTTTGAGATAGCTTTTAATATATTCGTCGTTAAAGAGCGATCGGGCGATCGTCATTCCTTATTTTCTTTCTTCGTCTGTCATGTAATCATCGCCTTTTAAACCTGATGCCGGCTGTCGAGGATCGCCGCCGGGATCGAGGAATCGCTGACGTGCGTTAGCAAAGCCCTCGAAGAGGATCGCCATTAATTATCCCAATCTGCGGTCTTGCTCTTGAATGATATCATGCGGTTTCGTCATAGTCTTCTACCTCCTCTAGTCGAGCGGGTGTAGTTTAGCCGGTTGGCTATTGTATGACCCATTGCTGACAGGATTTTCAGCTATCATTGATTGTTTCCTTGCACCTATTATCAATTCTCATAAATTCCGGGTTTTCGGCGTAGATAATCAGTAATTAAGATCACAATGTGCTTGTGATATGGGTAGATAACTATACTGACTAAATCTGGTACGCTCGTAAATACTTCTTTAAACTAAATATAATCTTATGTTAGATTTTATATTAGTAGCCGCTATCGTTTTCGCTGCGGTAAATATGATTTGGGAATGGGTAGATACATGGAAAGAAGAAGAGCCAAGAAAATGTTTATCAGACAGTGGTATTCTGGAAGTGGATGAAATGACTGGCAAAGAGTTTGAAAACTTTCTAGCTTTCCATTTTATAAACTGTGGTTATATTGTTAATTTAACTAAACATAGTCAAGATTATGGAGCCGATCTAATTTTGTACAAAGATGGCTCAAAAACTGTGGTTCAAGCAAAAAGAACCAAAAGACCAGTTGGTATTAAAGCAGTTCAAGAAGTAGCAGGAGCGGTCAGATATTACAAAGGAAATAAAGCCCTAGTAATCACCAACAACAGATTTACAAAAAATGCTTACAACCTTGCTGAATCTAACCAAGTAGAGTTATGGGATAGAAAAAGACTCATCGAATTCATCCTGATAGCTAATAATTGTAGTAAATAACTTATCTACCAAAGTAAGTTATATATAAAAGATGCACTGCTTTCTCAGTATCTTTAATTTCACTTATTCATCATGTTACAAATTTCTAATACTGTGTTCATTCCTGATGGCGAAATCGAGATTAGTGCGATTCGCTCTCAAGGCGCGGGGGGGCAAAATGTAAATAAGGTGGCGAGTGCGATTCACTTGCGCTTTGATATCCCAGCTTCCTCATTGCCCGATCGCTACAAGCAGCGTTTGTTGCAAATCAACGACCAGCGCATCACCTCCGAAGGTGTGATTGTCATCAAAGCTCAGGAACACCGCAGCCAGGAACAAAACCGGGAAGAGGCTTTGAGACGGCTGCAAGAACTGATTAAAAGTGCGATCGTCATACCGAAAAGGCGCAAACCCAGCAAAGCAACTCGTAGTTCCCAGCGCAAGCGTCTCGACAGCAAAACCAAGCGAGGGCAGATTAAAGCTCTGAGAGGGAAAATTACGGAGTGATTGATATAGCAATCCTTGCAGGAGTCGTAAATTTTTGACCCCACCCCAACCCTCCCCTTATCAAGGGGAGGGAGTAAGAA
>NZ_JAUBTU010000021.1:0-89430 GCF_036705085.1 Microcoleus sp. B6-A1 | reverse complement strand
ATCACCTGTGAGCCGGTGATGGCATCCCGATATTCTTACGGTTTATGGGCTTGCTCTCCGCCCCCAGTCGCACCACTCAAAGGCAGGTGTCGCCAGCTTCTTTTTTTGATTGCTACTGATTGCAGCTTCCTGGGCGTATCAGTCAAATCTACTTGCAGTCTTGGTTACAGAGTTTTTGATATTTTTGCATTTGTAGTTTGAGTTAGGGAAAGCTGCCGTTGTCCCACTCGGCGACTAATAGTTTCAGAGAACCCCGGTGGTGCGGGGGTTGGTTGATTGTTGATGATATTTTGCAAAGTAAAAGCTAGCCCTTGTTAGAGCTAGCTTTCCTGATTTATTCTAATTTTTCAACTTCTACCTCTTCTGTTTCATGTTCTGCTTGGTCGAGCTGTTCAATAAGTTGTTTGAGACTTTCCAGTTCCTCTTTTAATTCAGCGATTTTTTGTTCGTACTTAGCAGTGCGATTAATTGATATTTCATGTTCGGATATTGATTCTGTCAACTGAGATTCAAGACTTTTGCTCAGTTGACGTGCAAGTTTCCCACTAACCGAGATGGAGATAATGGCGGAATTTGTCCTCGCAACAGTTGCTCTAGAGCATCGCTGTCGCTGGCTGCCTGTATCGTCTCTCTTAGTGCTTGTAGTATTTTGCGGGCTGTTGGTGTAATCCGAACTGTCAACTGTACTGACTTGTTTTCCCCGTGTAAGCCGTGTTTGGTTTTGGACATCTGTTTTAATTGTCATGCAAACTACCTCTTGATTTTGTCATGCAATGTCTTGACAGTCTATTGTAATGCAATGTATCATATAAGTTATTGTAGTGCAATACCCTGTAACTTTGGCGCTGGGCTTGCGTTAACCTTCAAGCCCTTTCCCTCAAACTATGTACACCTATACTGCTACACAGCTAGAACACAATACCTTTGGTCAGCTCAAAGCGATCGCCCGCGAGCTCAATATTGTCCCGTCGGGCGATCGGCGTTGCCGCCAAACTTGGATGGATGCTTTGGTAGGGGTCAAACTCCCGCTTTTGGCACTCTTGGAAACTTTTCCCGGTGTCGAAGCTGATCGAGTCCAGAAGCCGATCGCACCAGCGGCCGAAACTTCACCTTTTTTAGTTCGTAACGATCGCGTTCGTATAAATTCTGGTTTGTTTTCTGGAATGACTGGGCGAGTTATGCGTGGCGGTACGCGCTGCACAGCGCAGGTTGAATTCGATCGTCGTTACGAGCCTTCTGGTGTTTACTGGGCTTTTGTAGGACGTGATTGTTTGACGCTGCTTGAACCCGTTGTGAACCAATTGACACCATCGACGATCGAAGTTCAAGTCCAGGAGCCGCCGATCGTACCAGCGCCCGAAACTTCCCCCGGCGTACAAATTGATTCAGTCCAGGAGCCGATTGCACCAGCGGCTGAAACTTCCCCCGGTGTCACTTTTTCTGATAGATTTTTGGCTCGCTACTTTCCATCTCAACTTGAAATCCACTATCAATCCGATGCCGACGGGCAACTGAGCCTTTTTGATTTTGAAGTGGAATCAACGGACGAGCCGCCAGACCCTGATGATTTTGATTGCCTCGATGACTTTTATCAGGCGATGGCTGCTTGGGATGCCGAAAATCTTGAGCCTTTGGAAATTTCCTTGGATTCAATGATTTATTGGGCTCCTTGCCCGGAGGAGTGGTATTGGCTGCCTCAAGCTGAGGATGTAAAGCGCTGTCCTTGCGGTTTTGTCCCTGCAACTGTTTGTAATGGCAGCATTATTGTTTTTACTTCTCCTAGTGGTCAACCTCTTGTACTTCGTTGCAAGCGGCGTTTGGTTGAGGGTGTTTGCGGCGCTCGTTCGCCTCCGGGAGGTGATGCTGTGTTTTGATTTTCACTTCCATCTAGCTTGCTATCTTGCTTTTTTGTGCGATCGCTTTTGAATCAAGGAACAAAGGCGATCGCTTTCTCCCCACTTACCCAAAATTAAAATCATGGCAACTCATCTATCAATTACAATTCCGGTTTATAAAAAAGACCGATGGGACAGAACCGAACGAGATGGAAAACTTGAAGTTAGTAGCGATGTAGATTCCTTGTCAGAGGGTTATGAAGCGCTAAAGCAACAGTTAGATAAATTATTGGCAGAGTTAGACGCTCAAAATCGTTTGGCAGATAATGCATTCGCGTTCGACAATCAAATCACGCAAAAAGCCTACACTCTAAAACGCATTACCGACGACATAGAGCGCGCAACTTCGCATTACAATGATTTGAAATTATTGTTAAAAGCTTTGGGGATTGACCTGATGCAATCTCGCTTAACTTTTGATAAAGAGCTGCTGTTAAATGCAGCGTCGGTCGCAGAAGTTGAAGTGGTGACAAGCAAACTAAGCGACGATTTTTAAAACAATGCAACTCACTCTAAAACCTGATTTTTCAGACGAGTGGTGCGAACCTCCAGAGGCGGAATTTCAACCGCTTCTGGAATTCGAGAACGAAATTCTTGACCAAGCACCCCACAACGATATTTTAATTCTCACGCAGCGCATTAAACGCAGCTTTCTCGACTACGTGCGACAAGGAATCATGCTTGATGCTGTGCGTCGTTATCGGTTGTATAAGCATACCTATAAGGATTTTGCTGATTACTGCAAAAATGCTTTAGGTCGCTCGCCTTTTTATTGTCAGACAATCATCAAAGCTGCCAAAGTTTGCATGCACTTGATTAAGTCCAATTTTCAGACTCTCCCTACTTCTGTAGCTCAAGCTATGCCTTTGTGGAAGTTTGCAAAAGTTGATTCCTATGGGAATTGTCAATTGACTGAAAAATGGTCTGAGGTTGTTGAATCTATTCCTGTTCACCAAATTACTGCCGCCAAAATTCAGGAAACATTAGACGAAAATCCAGAAGATAGAGCCAAGCAAGTTCGTATCAAAGGCAAAGCTTATAAGTTGTTGCAAGAAAAAGCCTTGGCTGCTGGAATGTCTGTATCAGAGTATCTTGAGCATTTAATTGGTGAATCAGATGACTTATCTAATGACCAAGAGCCAGAGTGCTCTGATGTGCGATCGGACGAACAGGCTGTTGATGTTGAATATACTTTAGAGCAACAAGTAATTTTGACAGATTTGGATGTTGTTTTTAAATCGCCTGACGATGGCTGCTTAACTCAGCAGCCGAAACTCCCCCTTAAAAATGGGAGGGGTAGCGGATTGAGTCCAAATCATCCGTCAATTAATCGGTATGTAACTTAGGGTTTTAAAAATGAAACAAGCTGTAATGGCTTTTCTGGCTTCATAAGCTCGGTTACTACTTGATTGATTGCAATTTTTCCCTGCAATTTATAGCTTTAAGAGTGAATTAGGCTTCTGGCCTTTGGGTGATTCATAAGCTTTGCTATGGGGATTTGGAAAATATCACTTGTAAAAATTGAATGCAAATTATTGGACTTGACATCAGCAAGGCCTCAGTTTCTGCTTGCCTTTTGCTAGAAAAACCAACTGAACCTCGACAATTTTATTATGATTGTGACTTTCATAAGTTTGATGCTACAGCTTTTGGAATTGCTGGATTACTAGCATTGATTGGTGGTGATACAGATAACACGATCGCAGTGATGGAGCCGACGGGGGTGAATTACTCTCGGCTTTGGGGAACTCAGCTTGCTCGTGCCGGTGTAGAAGTTCGGCTTGTTGGTCATAAAGAACTTCGTTCATTTCGCGAGCATCACCTCGGATTGCCTGATAAAGATGATGACGCTGATGCTTTGGCTCTGGCGATTTATGGTTGGGATTTTCTTGAAGTTCCTCGTCGGTTTGTTCAAGTGCGATCGCAAATGATTGTCGAAATTCGCCGATTGGTACTTCGTCTCAGTCACTTGAATCGTGTGCAGTCACCTATCATTAACCGTGCTCGCCAAGATTTAGCGTGGCAGTTTCCAGAAGTTGCCCTGGTGCGATCGGTTCGATTGGGTGAAAAAGTTCCTTTGTTGTGGGGGTGGCTGTGCGGGGAGCGACAGTCTATAAAGTACGATTTGATGTTGGAAAGGTCGATTGGACTGGGAATTACTGACGAACTTCGGCGTCATGCTGCGCGTATTTGCGATATTCAGCGTGAGGAGATGGTGCTTGAATTTGAGCTTTCTAAATTAGTGAGCGAGCCGCAGTTTTTACCGTACCGTAAAGTTTTTGCCCGGTTTGGGTTTGGTCGTCGTGTTGAAGCTTTGTTATTGTCGCAAATATACCCATTTGAAAATTATCTTTTTGATGGCAAACCAGATGTGAAGATTCGTAAAGGGCGTAATTCTGGCAAACCTACCAAGCGGCATTTGTCACTTCGGCGATTTTGCAAGGCTTTGGGCTATGCGCCGTCTCAAGAGTCCAGCGGTGATTTGCAAAAGTCGAAGGTTAGTGGTGGTAGTGATTTGTGCCGGCGTGCTTTGTGGCAGTGGATTTTTACCAGAATTGAACCAGCTCGGGCTCGGCTTCACAACGACATTGGCGATCGGCTTGGCGCAATCCTGGATGCTGAAAAGTTGAGTGGTCGTCCGGTGCGGTTAGTGCGATCGCGTGTGGCGGCCAAAGCAGTCAAGTTGTTGTTTAGGGAGCTGGTTAAAGAGTTGACGGTTAAAGAGTTGACGTTGACCTGCGAACAAGATGAAACTGAGGAAGAGTACGAGTAAAGGATTTGAGAAGATATAGAATATGATCGCAAGTATCACGAGTGGCTTCATTCGTCATGGCTTTTTGAAGAGTAAGGAGCTGGTGCGCGAGCTCGTCCAATCTAAAATCTAAAATCTAAAATCTAAAATCTAATTTTAGGTTGCGGCGCTATCTCTTACACGAGATTTCAGAGGGTGTTACCCCTCCGCTGGTGCTGCCTCAGTTCGCGCCTTTGTCAAGGATATCTTTTTTCCAGCGGGATTTTTCCGATTTTCGCTAGCAAGCTTCGTCGGAGTGCAGAGTTTCTCTCCGAAAATCGGAAAAATAGCCGCCACCCGTCCGGTAGGACACCAAAGTATATTTTGGTAGCGTTTAATTTTTTGTTGCTTTAAAATCTAGAATTGTTAGAGTGAAGCCAGTGTTAACGTTTAAAGCCTAGGAACGGGGGATTGGAGAATTAAAAATTAGTAGGGTGATCCGCGCGCACCTTACTCTTGTTTAATTTTTAATTCTCAGCCCTATTTCCGATGCCCCATGCCCTATGAATGATTCTCAAGTATCACCACATCCATCAAAACCTGTCCATCCGCTAAAGCGGCTGCTGAAGTACGGACGCCGCTACCGCATGAAAGCTTGGCTGGCAAGTATCTGTTCGCTGCTGAATAAATTCTTCGATTTAGCACCGCCAGCATTAATCGGTATTGCCGTTGATGTGGTGGTGAAACAGCAAGATTCTATCCTCGCTCAGTGGGGCATAAAAGATGTCTTTTGGCAACTGGCAATTATCACTCTTTTGAGCGCGGTTGTTTGGACGTTGGAATCTGTTTTTGAATATGCTTATGATTATTTGTGGCGCAATTTGGCTCAGGATATTGAACATGATTTGCGTCTGGAAGCTTACAGCCATTTGCAGGAATTAGAATTAGCTTATTTTGAAGAACGCAGCACGGGTGGTTTGATTTCTATTCTCAATGATGATATCAATCAACTTGAACGTTTTTTGGACGACGGCGCTAATGAGGTGATTCAGGTAATTACAACGGTTGTTGTGATTGGCGCGGCTTTTTTTGCTGCATCTCCTGGTGTTGCTGGGTTGTCAATGCTGCCCATCCCTTTTATTATTTGGGGTTCGATCGCCTTTCAAAATCGCCTTGCTCCTTTCTATGCTGATGTGCGGGAAAAGGTGAGTTTTCTGAACGGGCAACTGTCGAATAATTTGATGGGAATTACTACTATTAAAAGTTTTACTTCCGAAGATTATGAAATTCAGCGCATCGAAGCACAAAGCCAAGCTTACCGCCAAAGCAACCGACGGGCGATCGTACTTTCTGCTGCTTTTATTCCGCTGATTCGGGTGGTGATTTTCTTGGGGTTTATTGCAACGCTATTTCTGGGCGGTTTGGAGGTGGTGGCGGGCCGGTTGTCTGTGGGAACTTACAGCGTTTTGGTGTTCTTGACCCAGCGGTTGCTGTGGCCGCTGACTCGCCTGGGAAATACTCTGGATCAATACCAGCGCGCAATGGCTTCTACTAATCGGGTGATGAATTTGTTGGATACTCCGATCGCAATTCGCACGGGTGATATTCGGCGGCCAGTTAGTTCGATTAAGGGTGAGTTGGAATTTAAAAATGTTACCTTTTCTTACAATCAAAGAAAACCGATTTTGCAGTATTTTTCCCTGACTCTGCCGGCGGGGAAAACTACTGCGATTGTTGGGGCTACTGGTTCGGGAAAAAGTACGCTGGTGAAACTAATATTGAGGCTGTACGAGGTACAGTACGGCAATATTTATCTCGACGGTATAGAATTAAATAGCCTGAATTTAAAAGATTTGCGGAGAGCGATCGGATTGGTGAGTCAAGATGTGTTTTTGTTTCACGGTACGGTGGCAGAAAATATTGCTTACGGCAGTTTTGAGGCTAACAATCGAGAGATAGTAAATGCTGCGAAAATTGCGGAGGCTCACGAGTTTATCGTACAATTGCCGGACGGTTACAACACTATTGTAGGGGAACGCGGTCAGAAATTGTCGGGGGGTCAGCGGCAGCGAATTGCAATTGCGAGGGCTGTTTTGAAGAATCCGCCGATTTTGATCCTTGACGAAGCTACTTCAGCGGTGGATAACGAGACTGAGGCGGCAATTCAGCGATCGCTCGAACGAATTACCAAGAATCGCACTACAATTGCGATCGCCCACCGTCTTTCTACAGTCCGCAATGCCGATTGCATTTGTGTCATGGAAGAGGGGCTGGTGGTAGAATCGGGGCAGCACGAACAACTGATCGAACAGGACGGAATTTATGCGGCGCTCTGGCGCGTGCAATCTGGTATAAGATAGAAACGCAGCGGTTGTGGGTAATTGCTAATTAGGAATTGGGAATTGGGGATGGGGCATTGGGCATGGGTAACTAATGACAACAGTTAACTGCCAACTGCCAACTGCCAACTGACTACTGACTGCTGACTGTAAAATATTAGTTTATACAAACAAGAAGAGAAAATGTTTCTATTTGATAGCCCTGAGTCCAAACCCAACGAAAATAGCTGGAGCCGCAAATTAGATAAATTCGTGAAAGCTAATCAAAATGAATTGGCGGCTTTGGCTTGGGGACTATTTCTGGAAAGGGGAGAAGAAAGCGAGGAGATTTTAGCAATTGATATTGCAGAAACTGCGCGTTTTGTGTATTGTAAGAAAGAGGCGGTTGAGGAGTTGAACCGTCAAGTGAGAAGCCATATTCAGGAAGTTGTAGGTGTGTTGAACGCTCACAAGCCTGAGACAGAAGTGGCGATTTTGGCGATCGGGGAAGGTCAAATTAAGTTAATTTTTTTTGAATCTAAGCCTGAACCTCCTGTTTGTTTTGAGGAAGCCGCAACAGATGTTGATACATTGTTGGCTAAGCTGGAACAGCAGATGGTTGAATATATGAAATAGGAGTTATATCAAATCCGGTGGCATCGGAATTGATATTACCTACAGTCAGGAGACGACGCGGTGAGGTTTCCCGAAAATTAATCGGGCGATGGTTATATCTCTTATCGAGGAAGATTGATTATCTTGAGGTAGGGAAACGCCAATGCCGTGTCCTCAGTTGCCCTATTGTAGGTGGCTATATCCGATCGCACTCTGAGGGCAAATTCATCCCACAGTCTCTTTCAATCCCTCGGTGAGCTCAACTGCGAATCAGCAACAGGCAAGATGCCTGTTCCACAAAAAAGAGTAAACCCGGACTTATTATAAATATCAGAATAACCAGCAATCAAAATAACCAGCGGGCGGCGAATCGTCATAAAAAATTTGAGCTTTGTCTAAAGTAGGTACAGCCTCTGCCAACTCTCTACCTACTTTTACCTCAAGCGCCCTGTCTGTTAATGGAAAGGAAAATTGATGACTATCTTGCAAATATTTTGCCTTAGCAACAATCTCATCTTTCTCCAAAATCTGGCTGTTGCTACCAATCAAAACGCTGTTAATGTCCTTCCAAGGACACACGCACACCTGAGAAAACACGCTTTGAAAAGTCTTGATTTTTTCCGCATAAAACTCATCTCTTTGCAGCAGATTTACCAGCACAACTCCTGCTGTTGACAAGCGTTTTTCGCAGAGTTGATAAAATTCTTTGGTGGCCAGCCTGTGCGGAAAGTAGCCGTTGCCAAAAAATACGTCCGTCATGATGATATCGTACTGCATATCGGGATTTTGCTGTTCCAGATACTCTCTGCCGTCTTGAATTGCTACCGTCAGCCGAGCGTCCAACTGCACCCCAAAACACTGTGTAGCTGCTTCGATCGCGATCGGGTCTACATCCGCACATTCTATAACAGTTTCCGGCAAATAGTGGTGCAAAACTAAGGGAATTCTGCCGCCGCCAAATCCAGCTATGTAGATTCTTTGAGGTTGGCTTTGCCACACTAAACCCAACATCATCGCCTGAGTATATTCAGACACTAGATGTAAAGGATTGTTGAAATCGAAAATAGATTGCAGTAAATCTGTTTGCCGATTTACTTTTTCTACTAAAGATAGCTTAATGCGCGATCGATCTTTTGTGACTGCAACATAGTGAACACCCGACTCTTTGCAAAAAATAACTTTGTCTGGCTGTTGCTGCAGCCAAGCCAGCCGCTGTCGAATAGCGGATAAATTAATAGATTGCCAAGTTTTGTGTTCCTCAATCATCAGATTTTAAATTTTATTTTAATTCGATATTCTCTAAGAATATAGCCTCATCAACCCGGTTTCTACCAAAATGGCTGAGTCGCCCGATATCTGCGAAGAAACCGGGTTTCTAGTCAAGGCTGGGGCAAGTCAGTCGATTTTAGATTTTAGATTTTAGATTTTAGATTTACCCCACAGATGCAATCTGGGATATTGAACTAGGGTCTAAAATTTTTATCTTTCCACGACTTAAGTCGGTGGCTGGTATCCGTTTTTGGGCTGGGTCATGTCTCATTTTCCAGCAGGGCGAAGAACGAGAAGACAACAGAAATTCACCCGATTACAGCCGCTTGTACGCCACCAATTCCAAACCTGAAACCGAAAGTTCCACTTTTTGCCAATCTTGCTTGTCACCTTCCAACTTTTCAAAGGCTGCTGAGGTGAGCAAAATCTCTCCCCGTTCCGCCAAATCCTCTCCCAGCTTGGATGCCAGGTTAAATTCCGAGCCGTACATATCTTCTCCTTCCAGCATCAAAACATCGCCACAGCCAATACCAATGCAGAGGTAAATATCCATTTCCGGCGGCAGTGTCGTGTTGACAGCCGCCGTGTGTTTCAAAGAGTCGATCGCAGCTTCCACCGCTGATTTTACATCGGCAAAAACTGCAAAAATATTGTCTGCTTCCTCCTTAACTACAGTGCCACCGTATTCGGAAATTATCGGTTTGACAATTCCGTGCATCCGGTGAATCATTGCCAAAAAATGAATAATTCCGTAGCGGAGTGTAGTGCGCGAAAATCCCGACATATCCATTACTAAAATTGCGTAATTTTTGCGAAAAGTTGAATTTATTTTTTCATCAATTTCCGCCATTCTTTCGGGATATTCGTTTCTTTCTTGCAGCAGCTTTTCTAAGTTAGCGCGGTTATTTGTTTTCATTTTAGTTTAATTAAATTCCCAATCGCGACACAGTTCTTGAGGGCGGCCAGCAGGATGCACCGCACAATTGATGCCATCCTTACCGTAATAATAATCACAGACTTTGCAAGGTTTAGTTTGCTCTAATTTTTTCAGCAAAATTGCCCGGATTGTCTGGACTCGGTTGCGATACTTGTTTGCATTCGAGTGACTCGGTTCAATGGCCAAAGCTTGCTCGAAAGCTGCTAAGCTGGAATCGTACAATTTAATAATTTGGGAGCTGTATTTTGTCCAAGCATCGGCATGGCTTTGATACAGTTCGACTGTACTTAAGTTTAAAATTCCGTATTCTGTCCAAGCGTCGGCTGAAGCTCGATCGAACTTAATATTGGCATTGAGCAAAACTTTTTTGATCGTTGCCAAAAGTTCCCTCGGCTGCCAAGGTTTGCTAACATAAGCTTCGGCGCGATCGATCGCCCTCGAAAATAAAGCTAACTGCTGTCCCTTGCCGGTTAAAAATACCACCGGTATGTTCCGAGTTTCGGGATTAGCTTTAATTAAACGACAAACCCCGTAGCCGTCTAGACGGGGCATTATGACATCTAATAATACTAAATCAGGGCAATTTTTCTCAACTTTAGCCAGCGCTTCCACACCGTCAGATGCCTGAATTACATTCAATCCGCTGCATCTCAACTGATGTGAAATGCACTCCCGCTGGCTGCGGGAATCTTCCACCACTAAAACTGTACTCATCACTCCCCACCTGGTTTCTGAGGTAAACTTGTTCGCTGCTTCGAGTAACCCTTGCTGAAATCAGTTTACCCACATTGGAAGAGTTTGTTATCACTGGCGAGCTAAACTTACTCAAATTGCAACAAATCTTAAACTGGCGAGCGAAGGTGATACTTATCAAAAAATGCTGGTTGCTAATACCCTGATAATTGTTGAAGGTTTAGGCGGTAAATATTCGGCTTTTAAGCCTTAATAACGGCAAATCGTACTGATATCGGACGAAAACCTTGTTGAATTGCAACAGATAATCGGCTACTGTATACGTTGAAGTTCTTAAGGACGACAAATGAATCGATTGCTCCTCACTTTACTTGTAAGTCCGACGCTGTTTGGATCTCTGATGTCTTTGAGCGCGATCGCAAATCCCGCTCCAATTACCGAAACACCAAGCCAATCGGGTGATGCGCCCCGCTGCGTGCGATCGCCCCACACTCAGCGTCTGACTTGCGTGCGGCTTCCTGGCAAGTCTGCTGCTGCGGCTTCTAAGCCGAGAATTACTTGGCAGCGCCCGGGTGAAGAACGGGTGGCGATGCTGGATTTTTCGGAAGAAGAAAGCGATGCGGCGGCGGCGCTGTTTGGCTGCGACTGCCAGGCGTGTATCAACTCGCTGCGACAGTTGCGCGGTTTGCCGCCTCTGGATCTGACTTGAGGCCGGTCAGACAGCATTGGAAGTCAGGCTTAAAAACCCGGTTTCCGATCGCTGCGCGCTTTTGAGTGCCTTTAGCTTTCTCACATTTAGAGAAATTGTAGTCAATTTGTTGCAGGATTTCTAGAGATTTTGTATCTCTCAAAATCGGGTCTCTACTTTTTAGCTAGAACTTGTTTAAGTTGAGCAGTTGCTTGCTCAATTTTTTCGATACTACCTGGGTTGACCAATCCATAGTAGTCAAAAACGTAAACTCGATTATTTTTGGTGGCTGTGAGTTGATTCCAAAATGAATCAGATTTAAATTGGTCTAAAATTCCTTCTCCCCGATCGACTACAATGATAACTTCAGGATTAGCCTCTAAAACCTTTTCCGCTGAAAGCGTCACGTAGCCTCGCACCGGGCTATCTCCTTGCAATTGGGCTGCGACATTTTTCACGTTAAACTTACCCAGCAAATCTCCAGCCCAACTGCTTTGATTCGGCGATAAAATCGGTTGTCTGCTCACCAAAACTAAAGTGGCGGGGCTTTGATTTGGGATATCTGCTAAAAATGTTTGGTAGCGTTTTAACAGAGGTTCGGGATTTGTATTAAGGGATTTAGCTAAAGTTGTTGTTAACTCTTCTAGGGATTTCCAGCTATCAACTTGAGTGAGTAAAGTTTTTATTCCTAGCTGCTGCAATTTTTGCATTGTTTGGTCATGAAACCCCGACGCACCTACCACCAAATCCGGTTTCAATGCGATGATTTTTTCTAAATTCGGAGGGGTGCGTTCGGCAGTGACTGCGGTAATCCCTGTAAATTTGGGGTTGCTGCTGACTAATGCGCTGCCGGGAATTCCTACAAGTTTGGTTGGATCGAGTTGATGGATAATATCGGCGGTTAAAGGTGTTAAAGCTACAACTTTTTGTGCTGATTCGCTGTTAGTTGTTTGTGGTTGATTAACTGGCGAACCAGCAGGAGTTGATGGCTGAATTTGGGGTGAAGTGGCAGCGGAGCAAGCGGTAAATGCTAAACTCAGCAACAGGATAGCGGTACGAGAAAAAAAAGTTTTGTACATAGTTTAGGCAGGACTTACAGCGAGTTTAAACCAGGTTGAGACAGAACTGACGGGAAGTTCGATCGCACTCAAAAATGATTGTTGACAGTTGACTGTTGACGGTTGACTGTTTGGACATTTGAACCATACCGATGCAACCGGAAACGATATGACGGGAAGTTCGATCGCACTTGAGCGCTTAATGATTTAAATATCAATAGTTTACTGGAAATTTGCAGTCCTGGACGCACTGCGACCAAAGAAACCGGGTTTTTACCTTGGGTGCGGGCTGCAACGAAGTATTTTCGTCAAGATTAGGAATCGATCCCCCCTAGCCCCCCGCCGGAGGGGGGAACAAGATTCTTCTTAAAGTCAACCCCTACTCCCCAACAACCAGGGGGATTTAGGGGGATCGAAACTAAGTGCGAACAACAGGAGCGATCGCACAAATCTGCAAGCCTACAGAAGTTTCTAAAATGATAGCTTCTACGCCAAAAATCTGAGCTAAATTATCAGTAGTTAAAACTTGTGCAGGAGTTCCTACACAAAAAACTTCTCCTTTATTTAACATAGCAATCCGCGAACTGTACCTAGCAGCTAAATTGATTTCATGCAGCACCGTAATAATCGTCAATTTGTGTTTTATATTTAGTTGATTAAGCAGTTCTAACAATTGCAACTGATAGCAAATATCTAAATAAGTAGTAGGTTCATCTAACAGCAAAACTTGCGGGTTTTGAGCCAAAGCTAAGGCGAGAAAAGCGCGCTGGCGTTCGCCTCCTGAGAGTTGTTCGACGGGGCGATCGCGAAATTCCTCAATCCCAGTCTGACTGATAGCAACCTCCACCTTTTCTGCATCTTCCTTGCTCAATTCCCACTGCCACCAACCCTGATGAGGAGAACGCCCCAAACTAACTAATTGCCGTACTGTCAAACCTTCCGGTACTGTTTGCTGCTGCGGCAAAATCGCTAATTTTTGAGCAACAATTGCAGCAGGTTCAGTATGAATTGCTTTGCCGTCAAGCAACACACTTCCTTGCTGCGGAGTTAGGATGCGGCTAACTAACTTCAAGAAAGTAGACTTACCAGAACCGTTGGCACCGATGAGACTCAACCACTCACCAGGTTGCAAAGATAAAGTGATGTTGTGGGCGATCGCAACTTCGCCGTAACCACCAGTTAAATTTTGAATTTCTAAAGACATTATATTTTGGTAATGGGTAATTGGGAATGGGCATGGGGCATGGGGCATTGGGCATGGGGCATTGGTTACTAATAACTAATGACTGATGACTAATAACTAATGACTAATGACTAATAACTAGAACGCCGATAAAGCAGCCAAACAAACAGTGGAGAACCCAACAAAGCCGTAACCGTACCCACAGGCAATTCTACTGCACCCAAACGAGCCAAAAAATCAGCAAAAGTCAACACCCAAGCACCGCCGATCGCACTCAGCGGCAACACAAACCGATAATCATTACCAACCAACAAACGCACCCCGTGAGGCACAACCAATCCCACAAAACCAATCAATCCGCCGATGCTGACAGCACTCGCAGCTAGCAAAGTAGCAACACCTCCAATCAACAAGCGCGATCGTACCAGCGAAACCCCCAAACCAACAGCTAAATCGTCACCCAAAGCCAGCAAATTTATCGATCGACCCAAAAAACATCCTAACAGCAAAGCAGCCAAAATATAAGGTGCAGCCACCTGCAAATCCGACCAACCGCGACCGTTTAAACTACCGATTAACCAATTCAAAGCAGCTTGCAAGCGGCTGTCTTCAGCTAACAGCAACAGTGTAGTTTGTATTGCCCCAAACAGAGAGCTCACAGCCACACCAGCTAAAACCAAACGTTCAACAGAAATGCCCGTTTTAGTTTTTCCCAAAAAGTAGACCAGCATCGAAGTTAAAATAGCACCTATCCAAGCCGCCAAAGGCACCCAAGTTTGAAATATTCCCAAAGTCAGCATGGTAATCGCAACCAACCCCGCACCCGCCGAAATTCCTAATACAAAAGGATCGGCTAAACCGTTGCGGAGCAAACCTTGCAGCAACGCCCCCGACATTCCTAACGCCGCACCAACCGTCAGCGCAGCCGCAACTCTGGGCAAACGCAATTCCCACAAAATAGTTTGATTGACAGCATCACCTCGGTGCAGAAATGCTTGCCACAATTGATCGGCACTCATCGGCACCGCACCAAAAGAAAGCGAAAGGGCGATGGTTAATAGCAAACCAAATCCTAAGAATACAACTGCCTGAAAAACTCGATATTTTAGCCAGATTTTTTGGAGATTCACTACATTCCACCACAATCTTGATTGACCGCACTAAATACCATATTTCCTCTGTTTTGAACGCTCGAACTCGTTAACTACAATAACAATAACCGATTCACCTGAAGACGGCTTCAGTGGGAGCAGATGAGCAGGCGATCGCACCCGCCGGCAAAATTAAATGTATAATATTAACGAAGTAAATCGCTACGAGTGAATCATGTCCGCAAACACCGCGCTACCCCCAGCCCTAGCTAAAATCGTCCAGCGCTTTCAGCGACATTCCGATCCGAAACAGCGCTACGAACAACTGCTGTGGTATGCCAAGCGACTCCCAGCATTTCCCGAAAGCGACAAACTGCCGGAAAACAAAGTTTCTGGCTGCGTGTCGCAAGTTTATGTTACTGCAAATTTGGCTGACGGAAAAGTTTTGTATCAAGGCGATTCAGACGCTCAGTTAGTCAAAGGATTAGTTGGCTTGCTGGTGGAAGGTTTGAGCGGATTAACGCCTGCTGAAATTGTTACCATTACCCCAGATTTTATTCAAGACACGGGATTGAATGTGAGTCTGACACCTTCCCGCGCTAACGGATTTTACAACATCTTTCAAATGATGAAAAATAAGGCAGTTGCTTGTGAATTGAGCAAGCAAGCAGAAGCAAATTAAAAGAATAAACAGCCATGACTCAAACTACAAATTTAACAAAATCAGGTTCTGGCAACTATCCCGCCGCAGTTCAAGAATATCTCTGGAATTGGCAAGAAACGCAAATCAAAGTTATTTACGAAACCAGAGGACAGGGAAATCCTGTATTGCTGCTGCCTGCTTTCAGTACGGTTTCGACGCGAGAAGAAATGCGTCCTTTAGCAGAATTCTTAGCTCCTAAATTTCAAGTTGTGAGCTTAGATTGGCCGGGTTTTGGCGACTCTGATCGGCCGCGAACCGACTATCAACCGCAATTATACCATCAATTTCTCAAGGATTTTGTTGAGTCAATTTTTAATAGTCCGGTTGCTGTAGTTGCGGCAGGTCACGCTGCGGGTTATGTGATGCAATTAGCGCAATCCAAGCCCCATGTTTGGTCAAAGATTGTGTTAGCTGCGCCGACTTGGCGCGGGCCTTTGCCGACGATGAGCAAACAGCAAAGCGGGTGGCATGGAATCGTGAGAGAATTAGTACGATCGCCCTTACTGGGACAATTCCTCTACAAACTAAACACTGCGCCGTCTTTCCTGAGTTTTATGTACCGTCGCCACGTCTATGTTGATGCAGCTAAAGTCACGCCCGATTTCATCCAAAGCAAATGGCAAGTGACGCAAAAACCCGGTGCTCGGTACGGTTCCGCTGCCTTTGTGACTGGTGGTTTAGATCCGGCAAAAGTGCGATCGGAATTTACCGATAATTTTCAACAGTTAGCAGTGCCGGTGATGGTTGTAATTGCTGAAAATGCGCCGCCAAAATCAAAGGCTGAAATGGAAGCATTAACGGAATTACCGGGTGTAGAATCGCGAGTTATTCCTGGTTCTTTGGGTATGCACGAAGAGAATGCAGAAGCTTTGGCAAATGCGATTCAATCTTTTATTTGAGAGGATTAAGAGGGGATGAACCGCAGAGGGCGCAGAGAACGCAGAGGGGAGAAGGGAAGAGGGGAGGAATGCAAGCTGTTTTTTTAACGTTAGTTTGGATGGTTTGCTATTGGTTTTGTCTGCCAGTTTATGCTGTCGGAGATTCGCCGATGGTCAATTTGCCAAAGAGTACGATCGAAGGTGCGATCGACTTTCACATTCATTCTTCTCCTGATGTGATTCCGCGCAGGTTAGACGATTTTGAAGTAGCGAAATTAGCTGCTAGGGCGAAGATGAAAGCTGTTGTATTGAAAAATTATTATGCCAGCACAGCAGCGCGGGCAGTTTTGGTGAATAAAATAGTACCAGAAATCCAAGTTTTCGGGGGAGTTGTTCTCAATCATGCTGTCGGCGGCATTAATCCCCAAGCTGTCGAAGCAATGCACCGCATCGGTGGCAAATACGGTAAAGTAGTGTGGCTGCCAACGGTTGATGCTGAGCATCACTTGCAGGTTTTTCATAAGTCGGGAATAGGGATTAAAGTTGCGGAAAATGGCAAGGTTTTACCGGAAACAGCAGCGGTGTTGAAGATGGTAGCCAAAGAGAATTTGGTATTGGAAACTGGTCATATTTCCTCAGAAGAAGTGATGGCAGTTGTAGCTGAAGCCAAACTGCTCAACATTAAGAACATCCTGATTACCCACGCAATGGCGGATGTACCCGGTTTATCCCTAGAAAATATGCAAACAGCCGCCAAGATGGGAGCTTTCTTAGAACTCGCATTTGTGAACGATTTGATGGGAGAAAATGCCGCTGATGACGGACACAAAAACTGGCATCAAGTTCCTATTAGTAAAATGGCAGCAGCGATTAAACTAATAGGAGCAGAGCATTTTGTGATGAGCACGGATTTAGGAAGGAAACCAGATCCTTTGCCGGCGGAAGGTTACAAATTATTTGTGGAAAAATTGATAAATCAAGGCATTTCTCCGCACGAAATTGATTTAATGATGAAACACAATCCAGCTCGATTGTTAGGCATTTAGAATGAGTAATTGGTAATTGGCAATCGGGGATTGGGAACCGCTAATTGGGAATTCTCTTCCCTCTTTTCTCTTCCTTCTTCCCTCTTCCCTCTTCCTTCTGCCTTCTTCCTTCTTCCTGACATCCGTTACATCCGTTACATCCGTTACATCCGTTACATAATCCGTTGCCGAACTTCCCTCTTCTATTCTTGATTGCCTTTGCGGCGCAGGTATCCGTTATCTGCAATGCGCCAAGCACCCCCAGCATTGCCCGTTAAATCGCTATCTTCCACGGTAGCAATGCCATCTCTGTAAACGGCGATCGCCTCACCTTCATTACCATTAATCCGACACCGGCGCACGATCAATTTTCCTCCCAATCCGACACCTATTCCCAAACTGCCGTTGTCAAAAATACTGCAATCTTCCACCGTTGCTTTCCCATTATCCGATATAAAAATTCCGTTCCATACCCCATCATGAATTTGACTGCGGCGGAGGGTAGAATTTGCATCAGGGCCGCAAATTCCCACCACAGAATAGTCCGCAGAAGTGATATCGCTGTCTTCTACGATTAACTCGCCTTTGCGAATATCTACAGTGTAATATTTCCCCGTCGCTCTCAGGGTTAAACCGCGCACTAAAGCACTGTCAGTTGCCATTTTAATGCAGTTTGAGTTGATACTTTCAACCACAATGCGATCAACCTCTCCGCTGCCGATAATTTCTACCGATTTGTCGATAATTAGACTTTCGCGGTAAACGCCTGGATGCACCTCAATGCGCGTGCCCGGTGCTGCATTTTTCAGCGCTTCGCTAATAGTAGTATAATCGCCTTGACCCTGCTGAGAAACAACAAATCCTTGACTCTTCAAAACTTTGGTATCTGAAGTAGATGCTTCAATTTGCCCTGATTCCGAGTCAAAATGCTCCGATTGTCGATCGCCCGCTTCGGAAAGTTGCGATGTTAGCTGCAAGCGTTCTTGATAAACTGTCTCTAGCTGATGTTCTAACTCGCATACTTGAGATAGAAGTTGAGCTTGATTCTGGTTTGCTGTCTCGATTTGACTTTGAGTTTCCGACAGTTGAGAATAAAGGTGCGATCGTTCTCTGTTAGCAGTTTCTAGCCCAGATGCCAATTCAGAGCGACTTTGACGAACACTTTCTAACTGATTTTCTAAGTCGGATACTTGAGATTGAAGTTGAGTTTGATTCTGATTGGCTGTCTCGGTTTGACTTTGCAATTGGGAGAGTTGAGAAGTGAGCTGAGCTTCCAATTCCGAGCGACTTTGACGCACACTTTCTAACTGATTTTCTAAGTCGGATACTTGAGATTGAAGTTGAGTTTGATTCTGATTGGCTGTCTCAATTTGACTTTGCAATTGCGAGAGTTGAGAAGTGAGTTGAGCTTCCAATTCATAGCGATTTTGACGCACACTCT
Source organism: Microcoleus sp. B6-A1 (assembly GCF_036705085.1). Classification (NCBI taxonomy): domain Bacteria; kingdom Bacillati; phylum Cyanobacteriota; class Cyanophyceae; order Oscillatoriales; family Microcoleaceae; genus Microcoleus; species Microcoleus sp. B6-A1. The sequence goes on along the minus strand of NZ_JAUBTU010000021.1, from coordinate 70,905 downwards.
CTAACTGATTTTCTAAGTCGGATACTTGAGATTGAAGTTGAGTTTGATTCTGGTTAGCTGTCTCGATTTGACTTTGCAATTCCGAGATTTTAGAATAAAGTTGCGATCGTTCGGTGTTAGCAGTCTCTAGCTGAAATTCTAATTCAGAGCGAGTTTGACGCACACTTTCTAACTGATTTTCTAAATCCGATACTTGAGATTGAAGTTGATTTTGATTCTGATTGGCAGTCTCGATTTGACTTTGGGATTCCGAGATTTGAGAAGTGAGCTGAGATTCCAATTCAGAGCGACTTTGATGCACACTTTCTAACTGGTGTTCTAACTCGGATATTTGAGATTGAAGTTGATTTTGATTCTGATTGGCTGTTTCGGCTTGACTTTGCAATTGGGAGATTTGAGAAGTGAGTTGAGATTCCAATTCCGAGCGATTTTGACGCACACTTTCTAACTGTTGCTCTAACTCGGAGATTTGAGATTGAAGTTGAGTTTGATTCTGGTGGGCTGTCTCGGTTTGACTTTGAATTTCCGAGAGTTGAGAATAAAGTTGCGATCGTTCTGTGTTAGCAGTTTCTAGCTGAACTTCCAATTCAGAGCGAGTTTGACGCACACTATCTAACTGGTGTTCTAACTCCGAGATTTGAGATTGAAGTTGAGTTGGGATCTGGTTTGCTGTCTCGATTTGACTTTGCAATTGGGACAGTTGAGAATAAAGGTGCGATCGTTCTGTGTTAGCAGTTTCTAATTCAGCTTGCAGTTCTGATAACTGAGACTGGAGTTGCGAGCTATCTCCCTCCTTGCGCTGTATCTGAGACTCCAATTCTGACAACTCATACAGCAGTCTTTCTCGCTCTACAACAACCATTTCGGATTGAAGTTGTACTTCACGAAGTTGAGAGTTTAACTGCATTTTTTCCAGATTAGCTGCTTCTAACTGTCTTTGCAGTTCTAATAATTCCAATGGAGGTTGCTGTGCTTGTTGGCTAGCGGTTTGCAATTGAGAGTTGAGTATTTCGCGTTCTTGCTCTGCACTCTCCAATTGAGCTTGTATATCTGACAATTCCGAAGTAAATTGCGATCGCTCTGCTTCGACTAATTGCAGTTGAGCTTGCAAACCGGACAGTTGAGACTGAAGTTGCTGCCGCTCTTCAATGGAGCGATCGAACTTAATTTGAATTTCCGACAACTGGTACTGTACCTGCAATCTGCTTTGAGTAGCCGTTTCCAACTGACTCTCAAATTCCGACAGCAGAGCGTGAAATTGAGAACGTTCGGCATCAACCGCCTCTAACTGTGCTTGCATTTCCAGCAATTGAGTGTTAAGCTGCGATCGCTCCTGATCCGCAACTTCTAACTGATCTTTAAGTTCTGCCACTTCTGTTAACTGGGACTCAGCTTGTTGAGCATTTTCTAGCTGAAACTGCAAATCAGCAATCAGAGCATCAATCTGCGATCGATCCTGGGCAATTCCGGCCAAAAATTCTTCCATTTCCGACACTTGATTTTTTAACAAGTCTTGCTCGCCCGTCACAGTTTCCAACCGACTTTGCAACTCGGACAATTCAGAATTTAGCTGATTTTCATTCTGCACCTTTTGCCGCAATTCCGAAGTTCGGGCATCCAACTGAGCAGCCAAATTCGATATAGCCTCCTGCGAACCCTGCATTCGCACCAAATTGCGTGAATTTCGCTTATTCAAAATTAGCCAGCAGACTAATGCCCCGCCTCCAAATCCTATGAATAAAAGTAATGCTTGCATTTGTTTTATCTAATTGATATAAATTGAGTAATCTTGATCCTTGCCCAAAAAATGGACTTCAACAAATCCCTATCTTACTCAAAGCTATCACAACTTGCAAGTCTCTATTCACTTGGTTGAACAATTTATATTTCTTTACAAATACCTTTTGTTTACAGGTAAGGTGCAGCGCACCCTGCAATTCCGATTAATGCAGCAAATCGACAATATCAGGAATAATCTCGATATGCTGAGTCAGCAGTTTATATTACTGCAAATTTGGCAGACGGAAAAGTTTTGTATCAAGGCAATTTAGACGCTCAGTTAGTCAAAGGATTAGTTGGCTTGCTTGTGGAAGGTTTGAGCGGATTAACGCCTGCTGAAATTGTCACCATTACCCCAGATTTTATTCAAGACACGGGATTGAATGTGAGTTTTAGAGCTTCCCGTGCTAACGGATTTTACAACATTTTTCAAATGAAAAAGAAAGCGCGGGAATCTAGGGAAGTGAGCAATCAGAACTGAATTAAGCCTGAAAAATCTTCACTAAAATCAACAGCCAATGATTTTTATAGGATAGCAGCTTTTTTATTCTCTATCCTCCACAAGAAAGTGGCAAACATTGTCGAAACCATTAATAAAACCCCAAGCACTAAAAAAGTAGTATGTGTAGCAAAAAGTAATGCTTGTACAGGCGCATTGCTAATATCGATGTTCGGTGCAAAATTAGCGCTAAAACTTGTGGTAAAGAAGAACAAAGCACCTACTATTGGTACTCCCAGCATCTGCCCTAAGATCCGCGAAAATGACAACAATCCCGAAGCAATACCTAATCGCTCTTTTGGTGCGGCTCCCATAATAGAGCTATTGTTAGGAGAGTTGAACATCGCCACTCCTACCCCATAGGGAATAATCCCCAAAATATACTTGATGACTGTTAATTCAGTATCAAATCTGCTGATTAAAAAACATCCAATTGCCATAAATACTAGACCCATTAAAGTAATTACCTGCGTGCCAAAACGGTCGGAAAGAATACCCGAAATAGGCGCAGTAGTCACAATCAAAAGTGACGGTACTACCATTAAAAAACCTGATTTTTGAGTCGAATAGTGTTCAAGGAAGGTGAAGAAAAAAGGAAGGATGAAGATGACACCTGCGATCACGAAATTTGCAATAAAACGTAGCGTTAAGCCCAGGCTAAACTCTAGGGATCGAAATATTTTAAAATCGATCATTGGTGCTGCTATTCGGGATTCAAACCATAAAAAGCCAATCAAGCTGACGACAGAAAAACCCAGCAAATTTATGGCAATATGAGAATTACCCTTCTGTAATAGGGTAATGCCAAGAATAAAAGAAGTTAAGACTACGGTCAATATCAGCGTACCGATGATATCAAAGTTTTCGGGGTTTCCACTAATCGCAGAATTCGGTACAAAACAAGCCACAATCAAAATGGCAAAAATCCCAATCGGAACATTCACCCAGAAAATTAAAGGCCAGCCTCCCACACTCATCAGCAGTCCTCCTACCATAGGCCCCAAGGTAATCCCCATTCCGTAAATTCCCGCTCTAATACCTAGTCCCAGTCCCCGCTCTGCCGCGGGAAATGCCTCCACAATCATCGCAGTTCCCAAGCCAGATAAAAACGCAGCACCTATTCCTTGCAATCCTCGAAACGCTATTAAAAACCCGACATTTGGCGCCATTCCACACAATAGTGAACTGATCGTAAAGATTGTTAAGCCAATAATGTACAATCGCTTCTTGTTCCAGATATCACCTAGTTTTGATACCAATATTACAAATATGGCGATTGCCAGCAAGTAACTTAAAACTATCCATTGACTCGTGGCAAAACTCGTATGGAGAGATTCAACCATAACTGGCAAAGCCAAGTTAACTATATACACATCCAAAGCAAAAATGAATACACCAATACCAATACCAACTGTAGTCCACCATTTTTCAGGTATTTTCTTCTCTTCTGGCCTTAATTCGTTAGAGTTTTCTGCTGGGGTTATTGACATTATTACTATCTATGGAGAGGTTGGTATTATTCTGAAGTCATCCAAACTATAGCATTTTTCACTTAGTAGGTGCTACTGTCAATTAGCAATTCTCAATAATTTCTATAAATTCTTTCTCGATATCGATTGGGGTTCCTCTTTTAGCAATTTCTTTGATTTCTTTAAGAATCTTAGCTACTAAATATTTGTTTTCAGCCAGTTCCTCTCTGCCAATCTGCTTTAGAGCTAATTCTACAGCAGTCAATCCGGATTGCATCCCTAATGCTATACTACTTTTAATTCCCAAAATTTCTGGATTTAAACTTTGATATAGGCGCTCATTTTTTGCCATTGCCGTAACGTGAACACCTGCATAATGGGTAAAAGCATTTTTCCCGACGGCAGGGTGATGAGGAGAAATAGGTACATGAGAATACTCGCTTACCAAATTATACAAATCTTTCAAATATCCTAGTTTCCAAAAGTTTTCCTCCTCAATAAGGTCGGATAAATTTATTAGTAACTCAGCCAAATCCACTATACCAGCTCTTTCCCCTAGTCCCATCACGCTGACATCAATAATATCTGTTCCCGCTCTGTAGGCATCCAAGGCATTTGCTAAAGCTAAACCTCTGTCGTTGTGGCAATGAACTTCTATTTGTGGATATAATTCTCGTTTGGCTAGTTCCTCCTTCAGGACTTTGACAAAATAATAAATACTACGTTTTTGTTGAAATGGGGTTGTATATCCAGTGGTATCAGCTATGCTGATTATATTAGCTCCAGCCTGCACTGCTGCACTAGCGGCCTCAATCACATTTTTCAGAGGAGAGCGAACTGTATCTTCCGGCGTATAGCGAATCAATAAACTCTCATTCTGCTCTCTAGCATAAGTTATTACTTCCACAATTTTATCTAGGGCTTCATCTAAACAGATATTATAGTCGCATTGCAATCGTTGAGAGGATACACTAAAAAACACGCCTAAAAAGCTGACATTACAATCCAGGGCTTTTTTAACATCATCTATTCGGCAGAGCGAATGAGCGCCTATTTTTGCTTTTAGTCCAGCATTGGCAATGCGGGTAACGGCTAAAGCAATTTCGCTATCTACAGCAGGATTGCCAGCTTCAATAATATCAACTCCTATGTGGTCTAAAAACTCCGCAATTTTTAACTTTGTTTCAGGTGCGAAATAAACTCCAGGGGTTTGTTCTCCCTCTCTCAAGGTAGAATCAAGAATTTTAATCATAATCTACGAGCGATTTAAATACTAACAAAATCTTGAAAAAGGGGCTGGCATCGCCGAGGGTACAATACCTTATACAAACTTGAGCCATGACCCCCAATAGATATCTCCAAATAATACAGTGGAATGCCGCCAGGATGCCTGCTCCACAAAAGTTATTGGGGAGATGTAATAGATAAGTCTAAGGGTTGATCGCCAACTTTGCCAAAGCTGCCTGCACTGTTGGGGGTAATTGACGCATAATCTTACCTTTGTCCCGATCGACACCAACCAAAGTTACCTGTGCTGTCACATATAACTCCTGAGTATCAGCCGATCGAATTTCGTAATCCCAAAGCAGCCGCACACCCTCGGTAGCAGCGATCCGCGTTCTGACTGCCACAGATTGACCCATTTGTACAGCCCGGTGGTAGCGCAGCGAAAGTTCCACCACGGGCAATTCCAAACCCTGCGCCACCCAGTCTGCATACTCGATGCCAAGAGATCGCAAACTTTCCACCCTAGCTTCCTCCATCCAAGCCAGATAAGTCCCGTGCCAAACCACACCGCTGTAGTCAGTATGGTGAGGGTACACTCGCACCAAATATTCAAACCAGCCCTCAGAGTCCATCCCCCGCCGATTTTGAATAGCACCAGCCGGTGCGAGTTCTGGTTGAGTTCGATCGTTCTCTAACACTTTACAAATCGTTCCAAAACGCTACATTTCTACAAATCATAAGACAAACTTCAGGCTTATGCTTGACAGTAAGCAACTAGAGTAATTGCTAGGATGATATTTTCCGAGACTTTTAGGTAATACTCATGACAATTGGTGTAGACTGAAGTAGCCTGCATAAAACCATCAGTAATGATGACTTGGACTTTCTCTCACTTATCTCAAGCTTTCGCTTGAGAGCATCTCTGTAATCCTTGCGGTTCGAGGTTGGTCAAAACCAGTGAAGAATACACCTCCTTGATTTGTGCAAAATACGGTTAGAGCCATAAAAGTTAGGTGGCTCTAAAATTTTTCAAGGCCCCAACTGTGGTTAGAAAACACCAAGTTTGAGTAGCGCTTTAGGGATTTTCCTTAAAGCTTTGTGGGATACCACCATGCTCTGAGACCTGTCTGATGAGTGTGCTATATTCGGATTCTCTCAGGTTGTCGGAGATTGTCTGGATTAAAAGTATCAGTACCAACGCCCTAGTTTAACGTCGCACAAGAAAACTCAACTGTTTTTACCGCCAAAACCCCATGATAGAAAAAATTTTAGTAGCCGTCGCCGGTCGCGGCTTGTGCGAAGAGATGTTTAATATGTTGATGGACATCCCTTCCTTGCAACAAACCTCTGTCACCGTCTTGCACGTCGTGCCGCCCCAAGTAACATCCGATGGCATGGCCGAGAAACTCGAAGAAGGAGGCAAGATTTTAGCACAAGCAGTCCAGTCTCTGAAAATAGATCCCAGCAAAGTCAACCCCCGGCTGAAACAGGGAGACCCGAAAACCACAGTTTGCCAAATCGCAGAAGAAGAACAATCCGACTTAGTAATTATGGGTTCCCGGGGACTCGGACGGCTGCAATCGATTTTGGAAAACTCAGTCAGCCAGTACGTTTTCCAGCTAACATCCCGACCGATGTTGTTAGTAAAAGACGACATCTACGTCAAAAAAATCAAGCGAGTCATGGTGGCGGTAGACAAATCAGAAGCTGCCAAACAGTCATTGCAGCTTGCGCTATCTTTGGTCAAAGAAGTCAGTGGCCCAGAGATAATTTTAGTACACGTCACCAAAGATTTGACGGGAAAAGCCAGCACAGATTTAACAACCAGTGCTGAAAAAGACCCCGTATTGGCCCCAGCAGTAGCACTAACCAAACAAATGGGAGTTAGCTACCGCTGCGTGAGTGCTACAGGCAAGCCAGGGGAAGAAATTTGTCGGATTGCAGACGACTTGAATGCCGACTTGTTGGTAATCGGTTCCCCGGATCGGCGACCCAACGTTGCCAAAAACTTTGTGGATATCGATCGACTCCTAGGAAATTCGCTATCAGACTACGTGCGAGTTTATGCCAACTGTCCCGTCTTGCTAGCCCGCACAGTCGGCTAGAATCTCATAGTTAACAGTTAGTCGCTAATATCAAATCCACTCTTCATCGGAATAGTAAATTCGAGTTCACTGTTGACGGTTGACTGTTCACGCCGTCAACAGTCAACCGTCAACAGTCAACATCATGTATGAGTGTTACCGGAAATGATATAACACTCAACAGTTAACCAAAAAAGCGCCTCAGCAAAAAGCTGTTGGCGCTTTTTTTTGCAAGCAGCAAAGCCAGAGAGAAATAGCAGCAGTTGCTAATCTTTTCTGCCTTGACGGCTAGCTGTTTGAATGTACAGAATGATTAGAAAAACACTGGGAACCAATACAAAAAGAATGGTTGCCACAAACCCTAAATCGTTAACTTCCATGAAGACGCTCGCCTCTATCGGAAAATAGAAAAACACACACAACTAGGATATCACTCAAAGGTAAAAGGCAAACTCGAAGACAGAAGGAGAGCTGACGGACAAGCGTCGAAACCCTCTTTCTGCCTGGATGCCTCGTTGCCCAATCTCTTATTTTTCCTAGAAACCAACTTTCTTTTCCTAAGCGAGCAAAAGGCGTGATTATACAGTGAAATAGGAAAAAAAAACAAAATTATTGCATTTTGCATTTTTCTTTCCTTCTGCTTTTCTAGCATCTCTAGCCTTCTGCCTTCTGAAAGTCACGGTTTAGTCTTCACGCTCACCTGGCCATTGACCATAGCTTGACAAGCCAACCGATAGTTTTCGGGCTTTTTCTTGAGCTTGCGGTTCTCAAAGTCAGTGCGGGGCGACAGATTTTCACTGCCCTCGACAATTTCCACAATGCAGGTGCCGCATTGACCAATGCCCCCGCAATTCATGAGCTTTCCCGAAAACGTGTACAAATCGATGCGGTTTTCTAGAGCTTTGAGCCTCAAATTGGCCCCGTCTGCTGCGATGACTTCCTGATTTTCCTTCACAAACTTGATATTGGCCATTGCCGATTCCTTAACGCAGTTGACATCGAACTCTATTACAAAATATTAACTAATGTGTCGGACGTTTAATACCCCGATGTCTAATTGCCTTTGTGATTAAAGGACGCGCGTGCGTAGCTCTCCCGTAGGGAATCGCCCCAACTCAATCTCAAGGAGCATCCGAGAGGTTATTCGTCGGAAGATTGCTCACAGCCCGCTGGAGAGACGAAAGCCCCAGGTTGTAGGTGACAATTGCCGACAATCGGTTTCTCTCAGCCCTAGTCAAATCAGTTTCCGCCTGAATCACATCCGTCTGAGTACCCACGCCAGCTTGAAACCGCAGTCTCGCCAGACGCAGAGCTTCCCTTGACTGCAAAACCCCCGCCTCAGAAGTTTCGATATTCTCAAAACTCGACTCTAAGCCAAAATAAGCTTGTTCTACTTCCCGGCGCACCTGGTTGCGGAGTTGGTCAAATCGACTTTCGGCGATCGCAATATCAGCATCCCGCTGTTTCACCCGGGCGTTCGCCGCGCCCCCATCGAAAATACTCCAAGTCAGACTCGCCCGGATCGAATACCCATCGGCCCACCCACGAGTAGCAAACGGGTTGGGGTCGTCAGGGTCTTGTCCCAGCACGTTGTAACTACCCCCAACACTTAGTTGAGGCAAACGCCCCGCCTGAATCGATCGCCTCTGCTGCTTGCTGATATCCCTCTGCACCAACTGCTGTTCCAACTCGGGGCGATTCTTAAAAGCCTGCACGATACTCTCTTCCAAAGACAGCCTCCAAGAGCCCGCTTGCTCTACCGGATCTGCCGCCGTCAAGTTCGCCGACTGGCTGATATTCAAAATCTCAGCCAGACGCCGCTGGGCAACTCGCTGATCGCGACGGGCAACTGAGAGTTGTTGCACTTCGTTAGCCAAATTTGCCTGAGCCTGCAACACAGCAAACCGGGTTCCCACCCCTGCCCGTTCCAGGGCTTCGGCATCCCGCAAACTTTGCTGGGCATTTCTGACCGAAGCTTGGCGGATGGCAACTTGTCCGTCCGCGTTTTGCAAGTTGTAGTAAGCCTCAGCAGTGTCGAAGCGGAGTTCCTCGGCTTGGCGTTCCACATCCAGTTCCCGAAGGCGCAACTGTTCCTCTGCCGCGCGGATGTTAGCCCGCCGCCTTCCGAACAAATCCACGTCATAGCTCAACTGCAAAGTGCTGTTGAGACTGTTGCTGCCGAAATTTGTGCCGGCTTGGGGGGCGGGCTGCCCGGTTCCGTTAGCCCGAGAGTTGAGGCGGCGCTGCGTAGCCCGGATTCCGAGTTCTCCGCCGGCACTCACAGAACGGCTGGCGTCCATTTGAAAATTCAGGTCTGGATAAAGAGCAGCTTGCTGTTCGCGCAAAGCGGATCTGCTTTGTTCCACTTGCTGTCCGGCGATTTGCAAAACTTGGCTGTTGCGGCGGGCGAGGTCGATCGCCTGCTGCAAGGTAATTGACTCTGTTTGCTCGATCCTGACATCCTCCGGGTTTGTCGGAAACAGCAGCGGATTCGGGTTGGGTTCCAGAGAAGCCGGAGGCTTGGTGTCTAAAATGCCCCTCGGAGGGAGAGGGGGGAAACTTTCGTTCGGAGTGCCCCGGAGAATTGGTACCGGGGAACTCGGCACAGGAACATTGTTGGGAGGGTTCGGGGAAGGCTGCTGAGTCTGTGTCGGTTCCAACCCTCTTAGAGGCGTTGAACCGGCCTGAGACAGAGTTGATGGGGAAGCCGGAGCAGCCTGTTGAGGCTTTGATGCTTGCTCCGGCCCGGTTGGGGGGTTAAGGGCGATCGACTCTTCGGCCTGTGATGCTGATTCTGCCGCTTTGTTCGAGGCCGATCGAACATTGGGCCCTAATTCGAGCTGATTGAAGCGGGCCAAACTGTCCTGAGATTGAGCCGGAGACTGTGCTGAAGCACTCTGTGCGGCGTTGCCCAAAGTAATTGCAGCGCCCACTCCGACTACCATGATTTGACGAAAAACACGCATAATTTTTTAATTACTCTGCAATTCTAGAGACAATTTTAGAGCAAGATTGAGGTCTCAAGTTTCTAGTCTGTAGCCTGAACTCGACGGTTACAAGTCACAATTACCATACTCATCTTAACTTTTGAATGTTCGATTCAAAATTTAGAATTTAACTTCAGCAGTTGCCAGACCGATCGCCGCCGAGATTAGTTCCTCTACTCCGCTCACCGGCAAAATCCGGGTTTTTAGGGAGCTGGCGAGCTGTTCGAGGGTCATGTCGTCGAGAAAACGCGGTTCCCCCTGTTTTAGCATCACCGACGGCAGCAGGATGCCATCTCCCAAGTCTCGCCCCTGCAAAGCTTCGAGCAAATCTTGCCCGGTGAGCAAACCCGTAACAGTGATAGTTTGTCCCCAGTAGTGGCTGCACAGTGCTGCCATGTTGACGGACAAGCCGGGAATTTGGTTTAGTTGTTGTACGATCGGCTCAAAAGCTTTTTCGACAGCATTCCCCACCACCCAAACTAACTTGCGCTGTGGCTCGACTTGCATCGGTTGCAGCTTCTCAAAAGCCGTTTCAAACTGCTGGATAAACTGGCGAATCGAACCCACACCGTTACCAATTTGCGGATAATCTTCATAATCTCCAGCCGACGGCAAATCTAAACCCGCTATTAAAAACCACTCGTCAGCCAGCCAAATACAGCGAGATTTTGACTTTCCTAACAAGCCATTTAAATCTTCTCCCCCCCTTGCTAAGGGGGGGTTGGGGGGGGTAGATTTTGAATTCTTCCTTTTCGGCTTTCCGCCGCCTTTTCCTTTACTTAAAAGCACTTGAATTTTCTGCACTTGCTCGATTACTTCTCGCGCTTTTTCCGCAGTTACTGCGATCAGTTCATCTTCTGCAGGACGAAAGCGAGTTAAACCCACCGGCACTACAGCCACCGATGCTACAGCGGGAATACTTCCAGTATGAAACTTTGCCAAATCTAACAAAGTGCGTTCTAAATGTTCGCCATCATTAATACCGGGACAAACAACTACTTGAGCGTGAATTTGCAAGCGGCGTTCTTGAAACCATTTGATTTGTTCGAGAATCTTCCCAGCGCGGAGATTTTTTAGCAACCGAATTCGCACTTCCGGTTCCGTAGCGTGAACGGAAACATAGAGAGGAGAAAGTCGCATTTGTTCGATTCTGTCCCACTCTTTTTGAGTCAGATTTGTGAGAGTGAGATAGCTACCATAAAGAAAGCTGAGGCGGTAGTCATCATCTTTGAGATAGAGAGTTTCGCGCTTTCCCGGTGGTTGTTGGTCAATGAAGCAAAAAGGGCAGCGATTGTTGCACTGAATTAGTCCGTCAAAAAGAGCTGTTTCAAATTCCACTCCCAAGTCTTCGTCGTATTCTTTCTCGATTTCTAACTTGTGGGTTTTGCCTTTACTGTCTAAAACTTCTAGTTCCAGAAATTCATCGGCGCACAGAAATTGATAGTCGATTAAATCGCGCGGTTTTTCACCGTTGACGGCGACGATTGAGTCTCCGGGTTCAAATCCCATTTCGGCGCAGATGCTGTCGGGGATAACTTTGGTGATTAGGGCGGGCCGGATTGATATGTCGCTCATGGTTATTAGTTATTTGTTATTTGTTATTTGTTAGCGGAGAATGTTTACAGTTTAACTTGTCTAGGCTGACAGAAGCGATCGGGCGATCGCTTCTGCCAGTCTAGGCGAGTGAATTGTCTTTAACAGAATTGACTTGTCGGGTTGCTAAATATACAGCATTATTATATTTTTTCCATAAACAGTCCTGCAATCCGCACCTCAAAAGTTATTCCAGGTAGCTGAGGCTGCCATCCAAGTTGCACTGCTTGCCGTATCCATTGTGTTGCATCACAGGGTGTTACTGGTTTCACTTCGTTAGCGGGACTTAAACCTTGAGGATGAGGTCGATGGGTGAGAATAACTAACACGCCCGCCCGGTTCTTCAGCGTGTTGGACAGCAACATGAAGATTTCCGCAACCGTAGTCTGCTTGCATATTAGTAGCTTGTCTTCGGATTAGCCAGATGAAAGGCTCCCCATCAACAATTATTTTTCTGGTTCCTTTTTTCGGTATTGACATAGTTTGCTAAGGTCGATCGCCTTTAGAATCAGGATAAGTTCTGGGTTGTGAATTTAGCTTGGCTGTGAGAGGATGTATCAAAAATATGTATTTATGAAACTCAAAATTTTGACGGGTTCCTGACAGGCTTAGTTGTTTCTGCCAGCACAACACCGCTCTTTTGTCAACCCAGCAGTGCGGGAAATAATCGCTTTTTTTGCGATACTCTTCCATATATTAGCACTGGGATTCTGAACGGAAAACCTGTTTTCAATCTGATACTATTGTTCCCAGAATTCCGGGAGCGATAAAGAAGGACATCGCTACACCAATACTAGCAGCAGTAACCAGCCTAATTAGCGCTAATTGTGCATTTTGTCGCTCGCTATCTTCGAGCATTCTACATCCTTCACGGCGACGCTCACTTTGAGTTAAAAGCTAACAGCTTGTCAGCTATTAATAAGCTTTTTATGAACGGGCTCTTCGGCCCGTTCCACAAGAAAATTTACTCTTTGTGGAACAGGCATCTTGCCTGTTCTTGTTTTGGTGGAACAGGCATCTTGCCTGTCCTTGTAATTATAACAACCTACGCATTTTTCACTGCCCCACCTGCGATCGCCGTTAAAATCGCCACACCAAAAGCCAGCCGATACCACACAAACACCCAGGTATTTTGAGTTTGCAGGAACTTGAGCAGCCACGCGATCGACAAATAAGAAAACACAAATGCCGAAATCGTTCCCACTATCAAAGCTGCAACTCCAGCATCGCTGATTCCTTCTCCCAAAGCACCCTTCAATTCCACTAATCCAGCCAGAGTAATTGCCGGAATTCCCAATAAAAAAGAAAACCGCGCGGCCGCGGGTCTTTCTAATCCTATAAACAATCCTGCTGTTAGGGTAGAACCCGATCGCGAACACCCCGGAATCAAGGCTATTGCTTGAGCTAATCCCATAAAAATGCCGTCTGAGACAGTTAACTTTTCATAAGTGCGATGGCGCTTGCCAGTTTTTTCTGCTATTGCTAACAGTAGCGACATGACGATCGAAGCAATGGCGATGCTGGCCAAACTTCTCAGCGGGGAGTTGTCAAAATCTGGAACCAATGCCTTGATTAGCAGCCCAAAAAAGAGTATAGGTATTGTTCCCAAAACAATTCCCAGCGCTATTTGAAACTCTTGCGATTTGTAGTCGCGCCGCACCACTGCATCTACAGCACCAACAGTTATATTTGTCAAGTCTTTCCAGAAATACCAAAGCACTGCCACAATACTGCCCAACTGAATAACAGCAGTATAAGCAACCCCCGGATCGCCCCATCCCAGGGCGATCGGCACTACCTTTAAATGAGCGCTGCTGCTAATGGGCAAAAACTCTGTTAATCCTTGTACAATTCCTAAAACAAGGGCCTGCACCAGATTGATTTGAGCCGGCCCGGAAACATCAGCAGCCGGCGTTTGGGCGAGGAGTGCGTCAAGCAAAGCTATCATTAGTTGTAAATTCCCAGTTGTCAGTTTCTAGTAATCAGTTGAATTTAATATCTTGCACCCTTCTGGGAAGCTAGAAGCCCACCCCACCACAAATAAATTTTATTGTGGCGCGGACTGTTCCAGTCCGCCCCTGAAAAGCCGATCGCAAATAGTGATCTTCGGTCTGTAGAATCGCCTTGTAGATCGCCACTATCAGCAATTTATGATCATCGAGTCGAAACTACTTTAACCTACTCAACAACATTTGCCTACATTTTGCTGATAAACTTAGGAAAGTTTTTGCATCTGATTTCGCTTTCCTTACAGCAACTGCCAATAACCTATGATATTTCCTGAAAACAAAAATTCAAGTGTTACTGCTGCTTCTGGCATCCGCTGGCTGAGGCGAATGTTGTCAGCGAGTCTTGTAACAGTGGCGATCGCACTTAGCTTGATACTGCTAACCGGCACCCCACCAGCCTTCGCCACTCTCACAGACGATCGCTATGACGGTACAATTTTTGCCCTCTACGCCGGCAACGGTTCCCTAGTTCCTCCTAAAGTCAAACTCACAGATTCTTTCAAACGCAATAAACCCGTATTGTTAGTGTTTTACACTGACGACAGCAGCGACTCCAAGCAATACGCGATCGTCGTCTCTCAACTCCAGGAATTTTACGGGCGCGAAGCCGATTTTATGCCCATAACAATTGACTCTTTGCCTCCGCAACAGTCACCCGAAATCACCGAACCCAGCCATTATTACGAAGGTTTCGTACCTCAAACTGTCATCCTCGACCAATCGGGAAAAGTAGTTTTTAATGAGAAAGGACAAATACCCTTTGAACAGGTAGATGATGCTTTTCGGAAAGTATTTGACTTGCTGCCCAGAGAAAAATCAATCCCGCTCAAACGCCGTGTCGTGAACGAACTTAACGTCGAATTGTCGAAGTAATAGGTAATGGTAATTGCTAGTCGCTATAGCAATTTTCAAGGATTCCTTAACGAGAGTTTTTTTGTTCTATATTGGGTAAGGTACGCAATGCGCGCCCTACATTTAGGGTGATACAGTCAACAGTCAACAGTCAATCATCATTCTGCCTCAGTAATTCTTTACAAACACCATATCGGGTCTCAGGGCAAAATGGACGTGAACTATTTAAACTTTAAACGATGAGTAGAACCTTAATTCCTGTGATTCTGGCCGGTGGTAAAGGCGAACGTTTTTGGCCGCTGAGTCGCAAGCAGCGGCCCAAGCAGTTTTTGAGTCTCGACGGTAGCGGCAAGAGTTTACTGCAGGCTACTGCGGAAAGACTTTTGGAATTAGGTAACGGCTGGGACGATTTGTGGGTGGTAACGTCGGAAATGTTGGCTGCGGGAGTCCGCGAACAGTTGCCGCTGTTACCGCCGGAGAATTTGCTGGCGGAACCGGAGGGCCGGGATACTGCGCCGGCGGTGGCCTGGACTGCTATAGAAACTGCGAAGCGTTACGGTGAGGATGCGGTGGTGGGTTTTTTCCCGGCGGATCACTGGATTGGGGAACCCGAGGAGTTTGTCAAGACTTTGGAGGCGGCGGCGGAGTTGGCGAAAAATCAAGATGCGATCGCCACTTTGGGAGTAAAACCGAGTTATGCTTCCACTGGTTACGGCTACATCGAACAAGGTGAAGAAATTGGCAGTTTTGGGGGTTTTCCGGCCTATCGGGTGGCGAGGTTTACGGAAAAGCCCGATCGCACAACTGCTGAAGAATTTGTAGCCAGCGGCAAGTTTAGTTGGAACGGCGGAATTTTTGTATTTCGAGTCGGAACAGTCTTGACAGAATTGCGAAATCATGTACCGGAAATGATGGCAGCTTTGGAAGCAAAAGGCGCGCAGGCATACTCGGAATTACCCAAAATTAGCATCGATTACGCTTTGATGGAGAAGACGCAAAAGGCTTGTGTTCTGCCGGTGGGCTTTAGCTGGGACGATTTGGGAGATTGGAATGCGATCGGTCGTTTGCTGCAAGGAGACAAGCCGAATGTGGAGTTAGCAAAACACGTCGGAATTGATACGAAAGGTGGCATTTTTTATGCAGCCGATGAGAATGAGGTGATTGTCACCATTGGTTTAGAAGATGTGGTAGTTGTCAGAGATGGCAATGTGACTTTGATTGTGAAAAAGGACAGGACGCAGGAGATTAAACAGGTAATTAAGGTGTTGGGAGAAGATGATAAATTGAAAGATTTATTGTGAGGGTGAAATGAGGCAGCACGACACGGATTCTGAAGGCGGATACACCAACTATTCATCACTGTTTATCCAGGCATTCGTTTTTGAATCTGTGTTGGGCCTTACTATTTACTTTATTTACATAATTTCTTCTAAATTCAACACAAAACCAGGCAGTACATCTTCCCCTGATAGAGTGGCAGGATTTTCGATAATTTCAACATCTTGACCGGGGCGATAAATTTCTACCCGCCGATTTTGCCTGTCAATTAACCAACCCAATTTAGCACCGTTTTCTATATATTCTTGCATTTTCTCTTGAAGTTTCTTCAAGGAATCAGTCCGAGAACGCAACTCAACAACAAAATCAGGACACAAAGGAGCAAAACTGTCTTTTTGCTCCGGTGTTAAAGCATCCCAGCGTTCTTTTTTGACCCAAGAGGCATCAGGAGAGCGATCGGCACCATTCGGGAGTGTAAAGCCTCCCGAAGAGTCGAAAACTACTCCCAGTTTAGTTTCACGGTTCCAGACTCGGAGTTGAGATGTTAAATCGGCATTACGCCTGCTAGTTTCACTGCCTGTCGGTGGCATAATAATTAATTCCCCTGATGCTGTACGTTCAAATTGATAATCGCGGTTGTGCTGACAAAGCTGAAAAAATTGCTCGTCAGTTAAGTTGATGGATAATTCGATCGAGTTGGCAGGAAATGGGATGGCAATCATGTCTCTTATACGATATTAAAAACATTGAGAATCTGGTTTTTAATAACTTACTCATTCAATTCTTTGACACATCTTTTCAAGTTAATAAATTTAATTATAAAAATATCATGTCTGCTTTAACTGTATATTACCATGAGGATTAATGCCACGGCCAAAAACCGATCGCCCCCCGCACCCCAAAGCTCTCACGCGCATTCCCACCCTTTCGCCCAAGTTATTCCCCAAGACACTGGTCAGCCCGGTCAACAGCGCTATCCTAGTAGTTATATAGCCCTTAAACCCGATCGACCCGGAGGCCCCTTGTTTAGCCTAGTTCAAAACAATTCTCGCAAAGGAGAAATTCTAGAGGTCGTCTTCCGCAACGGTTGGGACTACATGAAAAGCCTCCTAACCGGCCGCAAAACCGACGCACCCAGTCTCCCAACTCCAGCAGTTCTCCGCAACATCCTCGTCCAATTAGGGCCAGTTTTTGTCAAATTAGGACAATTGCTGAGCACCCGTCCTGACCTTTTGCCGGCCAGCTATATCGAAACTCTCTCCACGCTACAAGCGGAAGTGCCGCCCGTACCGTGGTCGCAAGTAGAAGCAATCGTCCGCCAGGAACTCACACAATCTCTCGAAAATACCTTCGCCAAATTTAACACCGAAGCCATCGCTGCAGGTTCGATCGCCCAAACCCACAAAGCTACTTTAAAAGACGGCCGCGAAGTCGCCCTCAAAGTTCAGCGCCCCGGTATTGATATTGTCATCGAACAAGACATCGCCGTGCTCCGAGGTTTGGCAGAACTTGTCATGCTCACAGACTTCGGTCAACAATACGATATTGTCGCCCTAGCTGAAGAATTTGCGATCGCCCTGCGTGCAGAACTAGACTTCATTCAAGAAGCCAGCTACACAGACGAACTGCGCCGCAATTTATCTAAAAGTAAATGGTTTGACCCCACACAAGTTGTCTTACCAGAAATTAACTGGGAGTTGACTACAAAAAAACTCTTAGTAATGGAGTGGCTGAACGGAGTCCCAATTTTGCTAGGCGACTTGCAAGGAATTCGCCAGAAAGGAGATATAAATGCCGAACGCGAAGAAATTACAACGCTGCTTTGCCGCGTTTTCTTCCAGCAGTTATATATCGACGGATTCTTTCACGCCGACCCGCATCCCGGCAATTTATTTTATCTCAAAGATGGCCGGATAGCTTTGCTGGACTGCGGCATGGTCGGCAGATTAGACCCGCGCACTCAGCAGAATTTGACAGAAATGTTGCTGGCAATTGTCGATTTAGACGCTCAGCGCTGCGCTCAATTAACTTTGGAAATGGCAGAATTTGCTCAGCCGACAAGTTTAGTTAATCTAGAGAACGATTTGGCTCGAATGCTACGCAAGTATTACAATGTCAGCTTGTCGCAAATGAACTTGTCGGAAATATTTTATGAGGTGCTGGAAATCACCCGCAAAAATAAAATTCGGCTTCCCAGCAATCTCGGTTTGTATGCAAAAACTCTAGCTAATTTGGAGGGACTGGCGCGCTCTTTTAATCCCCGGTTTAATATTGTAGAGCAGGTGAAACCGCTGATGACCGATATGTTTCGGCGTCAGTTATTAGGAGACGATCCGATCCAAGCTCTGCTGAGAACTGCCCTGGATCTCAAAAGCTTATCTTTGCAATCCCCGCGACAGGTGGAAGTGCTTTTAGACCGAGTTACTTCGGAAACTTTGAAGTGGAACTTGACACTAAAAGAACTCGATCCGCTACGCCGCACTCTGGGGGATTCTGCGAACCGACTTTCTTTTAGTATTGTCGTGGGTTCGCTGATTGTGGGGGCGGCAATTATTTCTTCTAACGCACAAACTCCTCAGCTATCTTTTCTGAGCACGGGTTTGTTTGGGGCGGCGAGTTTTTTGGGTTTGTGGTTAGTTATTAGCATTCTCAGGTCAGGGCGTTTGCGAAGTTGATTGTACAATATCGGTATGTGTTGTGGAACAGGCCGGAAAGCCTGTTCTTGAGAATTGTGGAAGATGTAGAATATAGCCTAGTGCAACAACCGCATAAAGGTAGGCTATGTCACAGGATGATGCTTCTCTCCCAAAGTCGGCAATTAGAGACAACCGCCGCCGGGGTACTGTGGGCGATTTTTTGAAAGCCAAGGTTGAGGAAAACTCAACCTTGTCAATTGTTTCTGCTTACTTTACAATTTATGCTTTTGATGCTTTGAAAGAACAACTTCTAAGTATTAAAAGCTTGAAATTTCTCTTTGGCGAACCGCGCTTCATCAAGTCACTTGATCCAAGTAAAACTGATAAAAAGGCTTTCCAAATTGAGGATGAGGGCTTGCAGCTACAGAATCGGTTGCAGCAAAAGCGGGTTGCAAAAGAATGTGCAGAATGGATTGAGAAAAAAGTACAGATACGGTCGGTAAAGCAATCTAATTTACTGCACGGCAAAATGTATCACATTGCTCATAACGGAAGTGAAAATGCTATTACGGGCAGTTCTAATTTTACCGTGCGGGGACTGGGATTAGGTAGGAAAAACAACAATATTGAACTCAATTTAGAAGTAGATAGCAAACGGGATACCCGCGACCTGAAAGCCTGGTTTGATGAACTCTGGAATGATGCCGAACTCATCGAAGATGTCAAACAAGATGTGCTGCTGTACCTAGAGCAACTTTACCAGAATAATACTCCTGAGTTTATCTACTACAAAACTCTGTTTCATATCTTCGAGACCTTCCTAGATGACCTAGAAAAAAGCGATATTCTCAGCGAACAGCTACACCTATTTGATACAGAAATCTGGAAATCTCTATTTGAATTTCAAAAAGACGGAGTTAAGGCAGCCCTCAATAAAATCCGACGATATAACGGGTGTATTATTGCTGACAGCGTTGGTTTAGGTAAAACATTTGAAGCTCTAGCGGTTATTAAATATTTTGAACGGCGGAATGAAAGAGTTTTGGTTCTGTGTCCCAAAAAACTCCGCGAGAATTGGACTGTATATCTAGCACAGAACAATAGCAAACTGAATCCTTTTCTTAAAGACGGCTTTAACTATGCAGTCCTGTCTCACACCGACTTGAGTCGTGACTCTGGTTCCTCTGGGAACATTGATTTAGCAACGATTAATTGGGGTGAATATGACTTGGTAGTTATTGACGAATCGCACAATTTTCGCAACAACATCAAGAGTAAACGGGACGAATCTGGCAATCTAATTAGAAAGAGCCGTTACGAAAGGCTGATGGATGACATTATCAAGAGCGGTGTCAAAACTAAGGTGCTACTGTTATCAGCAACTCCGGTTAACAATGATTTAAAGGATTTGCGGAATCAACTTTATTTTATCACAGAAGGTCGCGATGCTGCCTTTAGCGAATCGCTGGGAATTACCAGTCTGCGCGATACACTAGCTGATGCTCAGGGGAAATTTACCAAGTGGGCAAAGAAAAGTCGCGATCGCAAAACTAGCGAACTGCTGGAAGAACTAAGTTCTGCTTTTTTCAAACTGCTTGACCAATTGACGATCGCACGATCGCGCAAGCACATTCAAAAATACTATAAAGATGCGATCGCCCAGTTAGGCGGCTTTCCAGAACGCCTCAAACCCATCTCGGTATTTCCTGAGATTGACCTAAAGGGTGAGTTCATGTCCTACGAACAGCTTAACAGCGAAATTTCTAAATATCAACTCTCGCTATTCAACCCTTCAAAATATGTCCTGCAGCCATACCGTTCGGTGTATGAAAATAAAAGAGTGCAAAACTTCAAACAGAGCGATCGCGAACGTTCTCTGATCGGCATGATAAAGGTTAATTTTTTGAAACGCCTGGAAAGCTCGGTGAATTCCTTCGCTATCACAATGCAGCGGACTATTGACAAAATATCCGAGTTACAAAAACGACTCAAATCCTTCAGGAATTGGCAAGACGAAAACGCGGAAATTGATTTCAACTATTTAGAGTTCGAGGCAGAAGAAGACGAGGATTTACGAGCGGCGTGGGAGGTTGGCAAGCTAAAAGTTAAAATGGCGCACCTCGATGTCGAAACCTGGTTAAAAGACCTGAAAAACGACAAGGAACAGCTTAAAAAAATTTACAATTCTGCCCAAAGCATTTCTGTTGAACGCGATGCCAAGCTGGCTGAGTTAAAAGCACTGATCGCCCAGAAAGTCAAGCATCCTACAACTAACAAGCATGGCCAACCAAATCGCAAGGTTTTAGTCTTTACTGCTTTTGCAGATACGGCAGTTTATCTCTACGAAGGATTGCGGGAATGGGCACGAGTAGAATTGAAAATTAACTTAGCTTTGGTCACTGGGGGAGCGGCGGCAAATAAGACTACCTTTGGCAAAAACGAGTTCAATCACATCCTGACAAATTTTTCGCCTTTCGCCAAGAAACGCGCCCAAATTCCATCTATGCAGCAAGACGGTCAGATTGATTTATTAATTGCCACAGATTGTATTTCCGAAGGGCAAAATTTACAAGATTGTGATTATCTGATTAACTACGACATACACTGGAACCCAGTCCGGATTATCCAGCGGTTCGGTAGGTGCGATCGCATTGGCAGCCCCAACCACACCGTACAATTAATTAATTTTTGGCCGACAGAGGACTTGGATCGATACATCAATCTGAAAAATCGAGTAGAAGCACGGATGGCTTTAGCAGACATGGCTGGTACATTTGAAGATAACCTGCTGGAGGCTCTTGAGATTCAAGAACTGATTGAGAGTGATTTGAAATACCGCGACAAGCAGTTGCTGCGATTGAAAGACGAGGTGCTGGATATCGAAGATTTCACGGAGAGTGTAGCCCTAACCGAATTCACTCTCGATGATTTCCGAATGGAACTGGCCAAATACATTGAGAGCAACCGCAAACTACTCCAAGATGCCCCTTTAGGACTCTATGCAGTAGTTCCAACTAACTCGGAGTACCCGATAATTGCTCCGGGCGTAATTTTTTGCCTCAAACAAAAAGGCGATTGTCTTGATAATAAAACCGTCAACCCGCTGCAACCATATTTTTTAGTTTATATTCGAGAAAATAAGGAAGTGCGATTAACTTTTGCTCAACCCAAACAAATACTTGAAATATATCAGTTGCTGTGCGCGGGGTGTACTGTTCCCTATGAAGAGTTGTGCAACTTGTTCGATAGACAAACTAATAACGGATTTGATATGAGTTTGTATAACGATTTGCTTGAGCGGGCGGTTGATTCAATTGCAGGTATTTACAACAAGCGGCTCATCGGCCACCTGCTGTCTAGCCGCAGTGCTGTGTTGGTTGAGCAAGCGCATCAGATTAAAGCAACAACTGATTTTGAACTGATTACCTGGCTGGTGATTAAATGAGCGTCAGCGAACAACAAGCCAAAGCATCTATCAGTCAAGCTTTAAGTAGTTTTGTCAAGGGAAAACTTGCCGATAACGCCCGTAATTTCTTGTTTGCTCTTGGCTACCGCAGTGACAGAACGAGTCAATTTTCTCCCAATACTTCGGATAACTTTATTGCGAGTTTTGACATATATCAAGAGCTCAACTCCCAAAAAGCTCTCTTAGAGGAATGGCTGTCGGTCGATTTCCTCTTCCAGTTTACCGGAACAGAAATTGCAGATAATGACCAGTTTGTCGAATTTGATACTAGCAGCGGTGAGAGTGCCTTTTTTACTTCCTACTTGTTTTTCGCGATCGCACTGCGGAGGAGCGCGTACACTATCGAACAACTTGACGGGATTGTCCGCGAGATTAATAAAATTTTACGGATGCCGGCGATCGTTCTCTTTCAGCATGGAGAA
The DNA here is from genome assembly GCF_036705085.1 of Microcoleus sp. B6-A1. Taxonomy (NCBI): domain Bacteria; kingdom Bacillati; phylum Cyanobacteriota; class Cyanophyceae; order Oscillatoriales; family Microcoleaceae; genus Microcoleus; species Microcoleus sp. B6-A1. The sequence continues at coordinate 48,604 of NZ_JAUBTU010000021.1, read as the reverse complement.
ACTCTGACTTTATCCATTATCAACCGTCGCCAACACAAACGCAATGAATCTAAAGATGTATTAGGAAAAGTCAAACATATTAAATATATCCAATTCGCCAGTCCGACAAACTCTCATTTAAAAATGCTGTTCAATATTTTTTTGACAGAGTTGCATGAGAATCACGGCTTTAGCAACTTTGACGAATTTCATGAAGCTTGGCATAAAACCATTCCTGACAGCATCAAATTTAAAGAAGACCGTATACCGCCAGATTCGCTTCGCGTTTATCTGCAAGAAATCGGTCGAATTCCCATGCTCAAAGCTGACGAAGAGATTGAACTAGCTCGAAAAATTGCTGAGTTAGAATTAGAGGGCAGCCGAAAAGCGAAAGACAAAATGGTAGAGTCTAACTTGCGGCTGGTAGTCTCAATTGCTAAAAAATATCAAAATAGAGGGCTGGATTTATTAGACTTGATTCAGGAGGGAAATCTCGGTTTAATCAAGGCTGTAGAAAAGTTCGATCGCACGATGGGAACCAGGTTTTCTACCCACGCATATTGGTCGATTCGTCAGGCAATTACGCGGGCTATTGCCGATCGATCGCGGACTATCCGCCTACCAGTTCACGTTTATGAAACTATCTCGAAGATTAATAAAACTACCAAGCAGCTTTCTCAAGAAATCGGCCACAAGCCTACCGAAGAAGAAATCGCGACTAAAATGGAGATAACAATTGCAAAATTGCGCTTTGTTGTTCAATCGGCTAAATCTATCATTTCCTTAGATACTAAAATGGGTGATGATGAAGACTATACATTGGGAGAGTTGATTGAATTCGATGGAGAAACACCAGAAGAAAAAGTATATAAAAATTTGTTATGCGAAGATTTAGAAAGCGTTTTAGATACTCTGGGCCCTCGACAACGTGACGTTATTCGGATGCGATTCGGATTGGATGATGGCCGGGAAAAAACTCTACAGGAAATCGGTAATATATTTGATGTTACCCGCGAACGGATTCGGCAAATTGAGGCTAAGGCTTTACTAAGATTGCGCCATCCCAACCGCAACAGTATTTTAAAAGAATGTATTCGCCCGACAGCAATTTACGAAACTCAGACAAAAAGACCGATCGCCAAACCGATGCAGCCCAGACAGTTCAACATTCCAGAAAACTTGTCTCGTAGCCATTGCGACACTTTCTTACAGGAGCCTGTAGGTGATAAAATAGTTGAGATAGCTAATATGACCGAACCATTAATTCCTTCTAACAATTTCATAGAAGAATCCAATATACAACAAACTATATTGGCTGAGACTTATCTGTCGAGTGCCGAGCGAAGTGAAAAAAATCTGAATTATGCAAATTTGAATGAGCATAATTTCCACATTGCGGAACAGACAGAAAATAACTTGAATGGAGTGATTAAACCGATGGAACACAATTCAGCAGACTTACTCAAACAACTCACCGCACTAGAAGATGTTTTTTCCCAACTGGAAGCACGGCTGTCAGAGGCGAGTGGAAAGTTGCTTTACCCTGGTATACCTATATGTCAAAAGCTGATTAAAGAACTTGACGAGTCCGGTAAAAACTTTATTCAGCTTCGCGACAAGGCGCTAGAACTGGCTGAATATTTGGCAGTATCGCCAATGCTGAAGGCTGAGGAAATTGGTTCTTTAGCAGATATCAAGTCTGTACTTGAGCGTGTGGATGTGGCCGAGAAGCAAAAAAGTGCGATCGCTCTTGTCCGCAACTCTGCTTTGAGGGTTATGGAACGAGTTTTAGCGATCGCCCATCGAGTAGAGAGCAATTTTCCGTCATTGCTGGAATGTCAGGAAAAAGCCCGCGAACTTCAACGCGCCATCTCCGAATCGCAGGAGTATGACTTGCATCCCGACACCCAACTCTTGGCTGACGGCAATCATCCTTTCTCCAAACTGCTAACACTAATTGCAGAATGGGAAGAAGCAGATGACGAGCGTTTGGCTTCCTTACAGGATGCCGTAGCAGAATCATTTGGAAAAACTCTGGCGATGGCAGCAGTGAGAGGAAAATTTATTATTCAGGCGGAAGCAATACCAGATTTACCTGCTATAGCTGTCGGAAATCACGAGGCTACGGGGCCAATCGGCGATATCCTGACGGCTAAGGCAAATATAAATATGCTGGTTCAGGGGCAATCGCTTCCTGAACCAGAGAAGGAGAAAGATGCCTTTAAAGACTTCTTTGAGAATAAGTACGCTGCGATCGAAAATGTGCTTGAGCATCCACAAAAAAAGCAAGAGCTAATTACAAACATTTCCAAAGGGAAAAGTATCGCAAAAATTCAGAGGCCGCAGGGAGCCAAAGCCCAAAAAGCCGCTGATATGCCCAAAACTTGCTTTGTAGCCAAGGGAAAGCATCAAGAAATCACAGAGAAAGATGTTCGCCAAATTATAAGCAACCTCGGTTTGAACATAGAATCTGTTAAAGTCAAAAAATGAGGACAATATACCTGGATTGACGTTAATGCTGAGCGGATATTTGACCAAAATCGCTGTCCTGTACCTGCCTATGGTTCAGCCGCGAACGACCATTAGTTAGAGGGAATTGGTCAAACCTGCCACAAGACTTGTATAGCAGATCTCTGACTTAAGATAGGCGATCGCCCGCCGCAGCTAAGTCTAAGCTAGAAATTGTTCGATCGACCTAATTGAGGAAAAAAAGATGAGTAGCGGTCACGCCAGCCATAAAGGTTCTTCCACAAAACCCAATACCAACACTAACGGTCAAATTACATCCCCTGACGACCAACCCGCTGACCCGCTAAATCAAGAAACATCCGGTTATCCGTTCCATAACGAAGCAATGGAAAATCCTGTTGCTACCGCGCGGCCCGACGAAGAGGCTGAGTCTGGCGAAGAACAGCAATAGTTATATCGATTAAATAGGCCTCGATATGCTATCTGCGACGCGGTTGATTAGATGTTTGATAAAAATCAGGTTTGTACTAATTAGATCTTGCACCTGTCCCTATACTCCGCCAGGGATTTCAATCTCTGGCGGAGTATTCGGTCAGGTTCAGTAGTACCTCATATCAAATCCGTTGACATCGGAATTATGCATCTCTCTCTTCTCTTTCTCTGTGTCCTCTGTGCCCTCTGTGGTTTAATCATTCCGATACAACCGGAATTGATATCACAGCTTCAGAACCAAGGACTAAAGCCCTTCCGACAAAACTATTTAACCTAAAATTTAAGTTAGGAATTATTGATAAATGAGCGAGATTAACCAACTATTTCAAAAAGACAAATTGCCGGAACTGGGGTTAGTCTGCATTACAACATCCAATGAAGTTCGCTTTCGCACTGTCACGCGGAAACGACTTTTACAGCTTTCGGAAACTGAACAAGAAACTGTATTGCTCGAGCTTTATACAGACAACTTAAAGCGGCTTGACAAAGCGATCGACTTCTGTTCTGCTAATCAGATTAAGCTCTACCGCATGACTTCTGCACTGTTCCCTTTTGCAGATACAGATTTGGGGGAAGCAGTGCTACACTCTATGACTGAGGAATTGTGGACTACGGGCGATCGCGCTCTTTCTTTAGGCATCCGCTTGGTACTCCACCCGGATCAATTTGTCGTCCTCAGTTCCGACAAGCCTGATGTCGTTGCCAACAGCATTAAAATTCTTGCGACTCATGCTTTAATTTTAGATATGTTGGGACAGCCCCGATCGCCCCAGGCACTGATGAACATTCACGGCGGCAAGGGCGATCGCACTTCGCAGCTCACATCAGTCATCCGTGACTTGCCAGAATCTATTCGATCGCGCTTAACCTTTGAAAATGACGAATACGCTTACAGTTCCTCGGAAATTTTAGAAGTTTGTCTCGATACCGGCGTACCAATGGTTTTTGACGCCCACCACCACGTCATTCACGAACATTTAGAAACTTACGACGATCCCAGCGTTGCCGAAATGCTCGCAGCAGCCCGCACAAGTTGGTCTGTTCCTGAATGGCAATTAGTACACATATCGAATGGCAGAGAATTTTTTGCCGATCCGCGCCACAGCGATTTAATTACAGAAATGCCTAATTGCTATTATCAGGCTCCTTGGATTGAAGTAGAAGCTAAATTTAAAGAATTAGCTATTGAAAAGTTGCGCGCCGAATGGTTGTCTGCGAATGTTCCACAATTTAGCACTGTCTCGTAGGGGCGGGTTTTACCAACCATCTTTGCCTAACACCAATAATCTCGAAAACCCGCCCCGCCCAACGGTAAATTGCAATCTACCTTTTTGTTAATACCAATTATAAATTATGTGTGGACGATACACTTTAACTACTTCAGGTCAAATCATCGCCGAATTCTTCAAACTGTCGGCAGTTCCCGACATCAAACCGCGATACAATATCGCCCCAACTCAATCAGTTGCCACAGTAACAGTTGAACCAGAAAAAATGCAGCGAGAGTTTCAATTTATGCGCTGGGGTTTGATTCCAAGTTGGGCAAAAGACATGAAAATAGGCAGTCGCATGATTAATGCGCGATCGGAAACTGTAGCCGAAAAACCTGCTTTTCGCAGCGCCATCAAGCACAGGCGATGTTTGATAGTCGCTGACGGTTTCTACGAATGGCAACAGGAGGGAAAGAACAAACAGCCTTACTATTTTCAAAAGGCAGACGGCGAACCTTTTGCTTTTGCCGGTTTGTGGGAAAATTGGGAATCTCCAGAAAAAGAAAACCTTGTATCTTGCAGTATAATTACTACCGCTGCTAACGAAACAGTGCAGCCGCTGCACGATCGAATGCCAGTGATTCTCCCCGACAGCGATTGGGAACAGTGGCTAGATCCTGCTGTTAAAAATGCTCAGGAAGTTTTGCCCTTGTTAAAGCCCTATGCTTCCGAAGCCATGAAAGCAAAAGCGGTAAGTGCGATCGTCAACAGTCCAACTAGAGACAGTCCCGAATGTATTAGCGATCGGCAATAAATCATTGCAGCGGACAAAACCGAGATAGTTTGAGTTATGATGTAAAATGATGTTTGAGTTGTAGCTTGGGTTTTCTAAAGATCAGTTTAACTCAGTTGTTATTTGCTCAAACATTTTTTAAATCTTAACATCAGTTAGAAGACAAAAAATATGATCGGATATGTTACACTGGGTACCAACGATATTGAAAGTGCAGCAAAGTTTTATGATGCTTTGCTTGCTGAAATAGGTGCTCGATGATTCATGGAATTCGACGGATTTATCGCATGGAGTGTTTCTCCCAATGGACCAGCACTTGCTATTACAAAGCCATTTGATGGTAACACAGCAACTGTTGGCAATGGAGTAATGATAGCTCTTCAAGTTGACAGTCCAGAAAAAGTCAACTTAGTTTATAACAAAGCGATCGAACTTGGGGCTCAGGATGAAGGACCAGCAGGGCCAAGAGGCGTGTTGCCGGGGTTTTATGCGGGATATTTTCGGGATCTTGATGGGAATAAGTTGAACGTGTTTTGTATGACTCAACCAAACACTTAATCTTTTTGTTTTTCCTGAAGGTCGCAGAAAAAAAGCTATGTCCGACCGTTAGCTATTAGTTATCAATCCATAAATAAGAGTTGATAACTAATAACTAAGGGCTAATGACTAATAACTAAATTAACTATCGTACATCCGCGCTTCAGCAGCCTCGGGATTTTCCTCGCAATACTCGTCAAAAGCCGTTTTTTCTAGCTTCATCGATCGCTGGTGAGAAGCCTCAGCCTGCATTTCTTCTACAATATCCCAGGCTACCGCGCACTCTCTAGAGGTAGCGCCTTTTTCGGCACAGATAGTTCTGGCATCTGCGATCGCCTGTTCGATTTCTTCGTCAAATAAAACACTCTTCGGCTTCTCAAGAAAATCGCTTTTTGTCAATATATCCGTGACCGAAATAATGCCCACTAGCTCGTCCTTAATCACCGGCGCCCGGCGGATGCGGGTATTCGCGAACAACCTAGCCACATATTCCACGCCCAAGTCGGGATTCACCGTGATGCACGGTTTGGTCATAATCTCGAAGACGCGGACTTTTTTCGGGTCTACTCCGTAGGCTGCTACTTTATAGACAATATCCGTTTCGGTCACAATGCCGTAGGCATCTTGTTCGTGGCGGCGTTCCACAATCAACGCGCGCAAACACAAATCGTTCATCATCGCCACCGCTTCAGCTACCGTTGCTGAACCGCGAATGGTAACAACATCTGTGGTCATAATATCTTGGGCTTTCATCATCATTTTTTATTCCTTCCCGCTGATAAAGTCTACTGCGTCCCGATTTGGAGCTGTCCATTTGATTTGTGATTATCATTAGGACTTACCCTCAGAAACCCGGTTTCTACCAAAATGTTTGGTTTAGTAACGATAAATTCCGGGTTAGCAACCAGGTTTCTGAGAAATCGTGCATCGCAAACTAATCATAAAACCTTTAACGGCACTCGGAATGACAAGTTGCCTGAAACAGCCCCTGGCTGCCCCGGAACCTCTGGAGTCCGCGATTTAGCGCTCAGACGGCAGGGCTGTTTCATTCTCTTGTAGGGGCCGTGCTACCCCTACTCCCCGTGCCGGCCCTCTTGGTCGGATCTTTGAGCTTGTTGGGAGCAGATTTTCCAGCCCCTGTATCAAAGAAGCAAAAGTTAACACAAACTAAGCAACTGCTTGCGCTCGCACAGATCCCCGCCTCTGATAAACTTGATGGCTGGGAGTGCAAAAGAGCACAAGGCACGCATCAGCAGTTGGGAGGATCTAGTTCGTGGACAATGTAATCGGTTTAGAGATTATCGAAGTAGTTGAGCAGGCAGCCATCGCCTCCGCTCGCTTGATGGGCAAAGGCGAGAAAGATGAAGCCGACAGAGTGGCTGTAGAAGCCATGCGGGAGCGCATGAACAAAATTCATATGCGCGGCCGCATCGTGATCGGTGAAGGCGAACGCGATGACGCACCCATGCTTTACATCGGCGAACAAGTAGGTATTTGTACCCGCGAAGATGCCAAAGATGTCTGCAACATAGATGAATTGATCGAAATTGACATCGCTGTTGACCCCTGCGAAGGTACTAACCTGGTAGCTTACGGTCAAAACGGTTCGATGGCAGTTTTGGCAATCTCTGAAAAAGGTGGTTTGTTTGCGGCACCGGATTTCTACATGAACAAATTGGCTGCTCCTGCGGCTGCTAAGAATCATGTAGATATTCGCAAAACGCCAACTCAAAACCTCAAAATTATCTCTGATTGTCTCGGCCGCAGTATTGAAGATTTGGTGGTGGTGGTCATGGATCGCCCCCGGCACAAAGATTTAATTAATGAAATTCGGCAAGCGGGTGCAAGAGTTCGGCTGATCAGCGACGGCGACGTTTCGGCAGCGATTTCTTGCGCGTTTTCTGGTTCCAACATCCACGCACTTATGGGTATTGGCGCTGCACCCGAAGGTGTGATTTCCGCAGCAGCAATGCGCTGCTTGGGCGGTCACTTCCAAGGGCAGTTAATTTACGATCCGGCTGTTGTAAAAACTGGTTTGATCGGTGAAAGCAAAGAGAGCAATATCGCTCGACTTAAAGACATGGGCATCACAGACCCTGACAAGATTTACAATGCTGAAGAGTTGGCATCTGGAGAAACAGTTCTGTTTGCAGCTTGCGGGATTACTCCCGGAACGCTGATGAATGGAGTTCGCTTCTTTGGCGGCGGCGCTCGCACTGAAAGTTTGGTAATTTCTTCTCAGTCGAAAACTGCTCGGTTTGTGGATACAATCCATATGTTTGACCAGCCGAAATCTCTGCAATTGAATTAGTGATTAGTTAGTGGTTAACAGTTAAATGTTAACAATTAACAGTTAACGGTTAACAGTCACCGATGATTAGCAATTAGCGATAAACTAAGAACTAATAACAGGTGACTGTTAACAACTAAGAAAGAAATAGTGACAAATCACAGATATGAATATTGCAGTCATAGGTCTCAGCCACAAAACAGCGCCGGTAGAAGTTCGCGAAAAACTGAGCATTCCAGAACAGAAAGTTGAAGCGGCGATCGCCCAATTGCGCGGCTACCCGCACATTCAAGAGGTTGCCATCCTCAGCACTTGCAACCGCTTAGAGATTTATATTGTTACCAGCGAGTCGGAGCCTGGTGTGCGAGAGGTTATTCAGTTCCTTTCAGAATGCAGTAAAGTTTATGTGCAGTCTTTGCGCCCTCACCTGTTTATTTTGCTGCACGAAGATGCGGTGATGCACTTGATGCGAGTGGCTTCTGGCCTCGACAGTTTGGTTCTCGGAGAAGGACAAATTTTGGCTCAGGTGAAACAAACTCACAAACTCGCCCAGCAGTACAAAGGTGTAGGCAGAATTTTAGAGCGCTTGTTCAAGCAAGCTCTCACAGCAGGGAAGCGAGTTCGCACGGAAACTAGCATCGGTACCGGTGCAGTTTCTATCAGTTCGGCGGCGGCAGAATTGGCTCAAATGAAGGGTCAGCATTTAGCAAGCAGCAAAATTGCGATTATCGGTGCTGGCAAAATGTCGCGGCTTTTGGTACAGCATTTGCTCTCAAAAGGAGCTAGCCATATTTCGATCGTTAACCGCTCTGTGCGGGGCGCTCTGGAGTTGGCCGGTCAGTTTAAAGATGCTGAATTGCACCTGTATCAGCTCTCGGAAATGATGCAGATAATTGCCAGTTCTGACTTGGTTTTTACCAGTACCGCAGCTACCGAGCCACTGTTAAATAAAGCTAAATTGGAAGCGGTTTTAGACCCGAATCGCCCTTTGATGTTGGTGGATATTTCTGTGCCACGCAACATTGACTCGGATGCGAACGAACTCGCTAATGTGCGATCGTTTAATGTGGACGACTTGAAAGCAGTGGTAGCTCAAAATCACGAAAGCCGCCGCAAAATGGCACTGGAAGCTCAGGGCTTGCTGGAACAGGAAGTAGAGGCTTTTGATCTCTGGTGGCGCAGCCTAGAAACTGTTCCTACTATTAGCTGTTTGCGGGATAAGATAGAATTGATTCGGGAACAAGAGTTAGAAAAAGCTTTATCGCGTCTTGGTTCGGAATTTTCGGAGAAACATCAAGATGTGATTGAATCTTTAACAAGGGGGATTGTGAATAAGATTTTGCACGATCCGATGGTACAGTTGCGCGCTCAGCAGGATATTGAGGCGCGGCGGCAAGCGATGCAAACTTTACAAACACTCTTTAATTTGGATGTGGATGTCAATCAGCAATATAGCTAGTTTGTCATTAGTCATTGGTTATTAGTCATTAGTCAGTTGACCCGAAAGCAGGAGTCATATTATGTCCGGTCAATTACCATGAATAAAAATGCCTCCAACCCTGGCGGCAAAAGCATCATTCGGGAGGGTAATTTGCTCGAACCTGATATCAGTTATAATTCAACCAATAACTAATGACTAATAACTAATGACTAATAACTAATGACTAATAGGCGAATTTATCAAATAATCCTACTGATTGCGGGGCTGGGGCTGGTTTTGGAATTTGCCTCCCGGATGGCGGCAGAAATTCTCTGGTTTCAGGAAGTTGGATATCTTCAGGTTTTTCTCTTAAAGCTGAAAACTCAAGCGTTGCTGGGGACGATCGCAATTGCTGTTTCTTCTGTCTTTGTGCTCGGAAATTTGGCTTTAGCCCGCCGCCTGCAACATCCCGCAGAGGAAGAAAAATCGCCGATTGTGGGGGCGCTATTCGCTTCACTGGGGGCGAACAACACGGGGAAGAATACCGGGAAGAATTACGAAATACCTGTTGCTAAATCCCAAATTAGCTTGTCCTGGCTGCTTTTGGCAGTATTCGGATTGAGTTCGATCGCAACTTTTATAGTAATTCACTGCGGGCTGTTAGCTGCAAACAGCCTCACCTATTTGGGTATAGCTGACAATTTACCTGCGTCGCCCGTGCAGTTGGGAATTGAGTCAATCCAACAAATAGGGGTGCAGCTATTTTCTCGCTGGTGGCAGTTAGGCTTGCTTCTGGTGACAATGTTAGCGGTGGTAATTAAGCCGGATTTTTGGCTGCGGGCGATCGCCCTTTTTCTCAGTTTGGCGATCGGGCTGATTGCCACCAGTCGCTGGACAAATGTTTTACAATATTTTCACCCTACTAATTTTAACACAACCGACCCTCTTTTTAATCAAAATATTAGCTTTTATGTATTTATTTTGCCAATCTTAGATTTGCTAGGCTTGTGGCTGACAGTTGTATTTTTGTACAGTTTAGTATCTTGTGCTTTAACATATTTGCTGTCGGGAAATAGCCTGAGTCAAGGGATATTTTTGGGGTTTTCTCGATCGCAGCAGCGGCACTTGTACGGGTTGGGTGCAGCTTCCATGCTAGCCGTTGCATTCCGCTACTGGTTGGGGCGCTACTCATTGCTGTATTCGCGGGGAGACGTTACTTACGGGGCGAATTATGCTGACGTGACGGTGCGGCTGCCCTTCTATGGATTTTTGAGTATTTTGGCGGGGGCGATCGCAGTTTTGATGCTGTGCCAGGTTTACCAATTCAAAATTAAAAATGAACTCATAAAAAAGATTATTGTAGCGTGGCTAACTTTAATTTTTTTGGGAGGTTGGCTGCTGCCACAAATTGTGCAGCAACTTCTAGTTAGACCAAACGAACTAGCACGAGAAAAACCGTACCTCAAGCGCAGCATTGCCTTTACTCAAGAAGCCTTTGACCTCAACAATATAGAAATAAAAACTTTCGATCCCGCCGGAAAACTTACTTATGCCGACTTAGAAAAAAATCAACTTACTATTAGCAACATCCGGCTGTGGGACAAGCGACCGCTGCTGCAAACTACCCGACAGTTACAGCAAATCCGACCCTATTATACATTTCCTGATGCCGATATCGAGCGCTACACAATCAAAAATGAAAAAGCCAAAAAGGGAGATTCTGAAAGCCAACAAGTGTTTCTGGCAGCGCGGGAATTAGATTACACGGCAGTTGCCCCCGAAGCTCAAACTTGGGTGAACAAACACCTGGTTTACACCCACGGTTACGGCTTTACTCTTTCTCCGGTAAATACAGTCGGTGTCGGCGGTTTACCAGATTATTTTGTCAAAGATATTGGAGTGGCAGCCCAGAAAGGAGAGACTGCTTTGGAAGTCACTAGCGATCGAATTCGGGCCAGTATTCCGATCGGCTACCCGCGAATTTACTACGGCGAAATCACCGATACAGAAGCGATGGCGCCGACAAAAGTCAAAGAATTCGATTATCCCAGCGGCGAAGACAATGTTTACAATACTTACAGCGGTAGGGGCGGAATTGCGATCGGTTCTATGTGGCGGCGCTGGCTGTTTGCTAATTATCTCAAAAATTGGCAAATGGCACTGACGCGCAATTTTACGCCAGAAACTAAATTGCTGTACCGTCGAAATATTAATAAAAGAGTCCGGGCGATAGCTCCTTTTTTGCGCTACGATTCTGACCCGTATTTAGTAGTAGCGAACGCCAATCTTAGCAATGATGATATAGAAAAAGAAAAAGATGAAAATGGCAACGAGATTAAACCTTCACCCTCGGCCACTGATAAATCTCCCAACTATCTTTACTGGATTATCGATGCCTATACAGCGAGCGATCGCTATCCGTATTCTGACCCCGGAAATCATGAGTTTAACTACATCCGCAACTCCGTTAAAGTAGTGATTGATGCCTACAACGGGTCTGTTGACTTCTACGTTGCCAATCCCTCCGATCCGATTATTAACAGTTGGATGGCTATCTTTCCCGGACTCTTCAAACCCCTTGACAAAATGCCTCCGGCTCTCCGCAAACATATCAGATATCCTGTAGATTTGCTGAGCATTCAATCAGAACGCTTGCTAACTTATCATATGGAAGACCCGCAAGTATTTTACAATCGGGAGGATTTGTGGCGAGTTCCCAATGAAATTTATGGCAGCGAACAGCAGCCCGTATCACCCTATTATTTGATTATGAAGCTGCCAACTGAAAAAGCCGAAGAATTTATTTTGCTGCTGCCATTTACACCAGTAAGTCGCAACAATTTAATTGCTTGGATTGCCGGGCGATCGGATGGTAGCGAGTACGGAAAATTGCTGCTGTATTTATTCCCCAAACAGCGATTAGTTTACGGCCCCGAACAAATAGAAGCTTTAATTAACCAAGATCCAGTTATTTCCGAACAAATATCTCTCTGGAATCGCCAGGGTTCAAAAGCCATTCAAGGAAACTTATTAGTAATTCCCCTAGAACAATCTTTACTGTATGTGGAACCTCTTTACTTAGAAGCCGAACGCAATAGTTTGCCAACTTTAATCAGAGTTATTGCTGCCTACGAAAACCGCATCGTCATGGCCGAAAGTCTTGACTTGGCACTCAAGGCACTTTTTGAGCAACGATCTACTAATAAACCGGTCATTATTCGACCTGTGGAAGGAACAGCACCAGCTTTAAATAGTGAATGATATCAATTCCGGTTGCACTCATCATGATTGTTGACTGTTGACTGTTGACTGTTGACTGCTGGCTGTTGGCTGTAGAAGGAGGGGTCGAAAAACTGAATAGTTGAGTGTTAAGTCTTGACTCGATTTTATTATTCCGATGCAACCGGAAACGATATCAAATCCGCGCTTCATCGTCGCGCGTAAAGTCGAATCAAGCTGCCAACAAATAATTCGCGCAATTTTCATTTTTTTGACTCACAGTCAACAGTCAACAGTCAACAGTCAACAATCCCGGACGATGCTACCGGAAACGATATAAATTACTGCGATTTCTGTTCGCTAGCAGCCTTAATATCCTGCCACCAAACATCGACATAGGGCCACATCAATCTCTCGTCTCCTCCAGAATCTAGTTTCACTGTCACCTCATAACGGTCAATATGGGTGAGTTCGCCAGTTTTGCCATTCAAATACAATTGTTTGGGATTGTCGGTGATAATTTCTACCCTTTGATTCAACAGCGGCAGCATCTGGGTAGAAGAACCCTGAAACGGATTGTTGCCTTTGATCGCATAGCTGCCAATCAAAGATAAGTACATTAAAGCTAGGAAAAATACCGTCAATAAGCCCACAATTACCAGTGTTTTTTGTTGTGAAAAACTGGTATCAACGCTCGCATATCCTACGCACATAGTTCCAAAAAACAACAAATTTGGCAGGTACAGCCCATCTTCCAGAAACACGCTACCAAAAAGCATCAGGGCTACCTGAAAACCAAATAATGCAGCCACCCAACTCCAGCCAGTTAGCAATGATGCAGATAGTAGCCAATTCATTGCTAGAGTAAGGGCGATCGCCATTGCTATTGCCCCAAGCGGTGCTGCATAATCGTATTGTCTGAAGGGAAGAAGAACAAAAAATACTAAAGCATACGCAAAACCGGCAACAGCCAGTGCTAATCCACTAATTATTTGGTTCCCGTTCAGCATGGCGAGGAATTTTTAGAACACTAAAGTGGAGCGTTCATCTTCTGTTGTGATAGTAGCCGTTGACAATTGCCAGCGGACTAAGGCCAGAAATTCTAACCGTAGGGTGCGCCACGAGCAGCTTACCGCTATATTTAGGGGAGCGAACCGATTTGTTAACCAAGCGTGCTATCCCAGTTTCCGAAGGCAGAAGTCAGCCGGATCTGAAGGTAGAATTTTCAGAAAACCAGATTATTTAGGGTCGATCGACTTAACAAATTGTTGCACAGGCTGTGGTAGAGCCGGCACAAAAGTCTTTCTAAAACCCCTAACATCGAACACTCGCCACAAAATACCTACCGCTACCGTCAAGAAAAATAACGCTCCCAAAAAATTGAACACAGTAGACAGAAAACCGCTGTCCCTTTTTTTCGGAGGTGTAATATGTTTCATGCGATATACAGCCGGCTCGTAATCTCTCGACTCCTCGCGATTGCGGGGCGGCGTTTTGGGGCGCGAACTCGCACTGCGCTTCTGAGTCAAACCCGTTTTATTAGTTTTAGTAAAACTGCTGGGCGACTTTAGCTCAGAAGCGCCGCGGGTTCCCGTTAACTTGCTAGCAGAAGCCCCCGTTTGGCCAACAGCAGCATCCTGAATTCTGCTGTTAGGGCGCTGAGTCGATTTGCGTTCGGCGAGGGTACGCATCAAAGTTTGCAATTGCTGAGTCGCCGCCGGCGGGCGTTCCCCTTTCCTCGCCCAATTTAACAGCATCGCCCCGGTAATCCCGCAGAGATTCGTAGCGCCTACAGAAGCCAGCCGCTTCAGCAGAGGCTGGCTGTTGGACACAAAAATCACCAATGCCTCCGGGTGTTCCTGAGCCAAACCGTAAACGCACTGAGCCGTCGCCACTACCAGCATTGCTGGCTTGCTTTGATTTTTGATCGAAGGTTCGAGAGCTCGGTGTGTTTCCTGAGCGTCAGTTGCAATCCAACCGCTGTCGGCAAAAAATCGCATAAACTCTCTAGCTACTTGCTCTTGAGCTTTTTCCACCGCTTGCCCTGTCAGACGATCTATTTCGTCGTACACTACTTCCGGGATATAGCAAGTTCCCACCTTGGAATATTCTTGCCACACTTGGGTTCTGCCCGTCATTAAAACATCTGCATCAAAAGTTACCAATACAGGAGGAAGTTGATTAGCCATGACTTTATCCTATAGGCTCAGATAAGTTATTTAAACTTAATTGATCAAGTTTAAACAAATTTTGGGTTATAAAAAAATCAACTTTTGGTAATAGATAAATTGCCCCGGGCGGGGCTCTTAATTGGAAATTAGTAGTTAGGAACCCGATCGCCCTTCAGTTCTCAGTTCGATCGCTCAATTCCTAGATTCCACTAATTTACCGCAACCCAAGAGCCTATTACCAAAGATGCCCGACTACTGCTAGTTCCCGATTCCCAGACGGCCAGCCAAAGCCGGAGTCAAAGGCAACAGGGCAGCAATCATCAAGAACAAAGCTAGCAAACCCAAAGCCGCGCGAGCGTCGTCAGGCTCAGTCAGCTCGTTGAGGCTCGGTCGCTCCAGATTCCGCTGTAAAATCAGAATCACGATCGCCCAATACAGAGCCAAAGGATTAACTAAAGAAACGATGGCCAGCACCACAAAAGTCGCCAAAGTAGTGCGGCTGGCTATTTTCCGACCGTAGATGGCTTGCACGATTCTACCCCCGTCCAACTGTCCCGCCGGCATCAAATTAATTGCCGTTATTACCAAGCCCAACCAACCGATAACTACCAGCGGGTGAACGTCAACAATCTGCTGCTGCAACGCCGAACCCAAAACCACTTTTGCCAAAGTTCCCACCAAAACCGAGCCCTTGAAAAATTCTGCGGGAATTTGAAACAAACTGCCGGGGTGAGACAGCAGCAAACCCGTTACCAGCATTAGCACAGAAACTATTCCCCCAGCCGCTGACCCGGCAAAAGCGATGTCAAACAAAACTTTACGGTTGGGCAGCAGCGACTCAAAACGGTCGATCGCTCCAAAACAACCTATCTGCAAAGTTGGTATAAAAAATGGCCAACTCAAACCAACCTTGTACCGATTTGCCAGCACTCTGCGAGCAATTTCCCCAGACCCTAAAACCGCCCAAATTCCGGCTGCAATTGGCAAAACTTCTAGATATCTAGTCGGCGAGTTAAAGAAATCGAAACTTAGCAGCAAACCGCCTGTCTCTAAGCTAGTAGCAATTGTTGCCAGCAGCAGGACGACTGCTAGGATTTTTTGAGACACGGTTGTGGGCTGCGGGTCGTTGGTGCTGGGCAAGATAATAACTACGGGCTTGTCGTCCTGATTTTCTACTAAAAATAGGCGGTAGCGATCGTTTAATCTTTCTTCCAAACTTGCCGTCAAACGTGAGTGTACTTGTTCTGGGTCTCCTCGGAGATTGCCTTTCAAGATTACCCCATCTTGATAGGGAATCGTTTCTGTGGCAAAGAAAGTATCAATTCCAAAGATGCCTTTAATTGCCTTGAGGTCTTCCACTGGAACGGGAATTATTTCTGATTCATTATTCGCAGGCGACGAGGTGACGATCTTAATGGTTTCTGGGCCTGGTGGTCGCTGCGACTCAGGGACCGAGAAAGCATCGCTTTGGGACTTTACCTCAGCAGCATCCGGCCGTGGCAGCACTGTATCAGATGCAGCCTTACGCAATTGCCGGCCCAGATAAATGTATAATCCCGTGGATGCCACCAGCAGCAACAATACCGCCACTAGATTGAGGTAAATTCCGGCGGCGAACAAACCAAAGAACAGCAGCCAGGGACTCATCAGCGCAACAGACTGCAACCAAGCCAAAATTCCCAGTTTGCCAAAAGGTCTGGCGCGATAAAATCCCCAACCCAGAATTCCCAGAGCAACCAATACGAGCGCAATTGTTGCCGTATTTTCCGATGCAACTATAGGCATTCCGGTTGCTTGCGCCAATAGGGGCTTTAATCGGTCGATCGCGCTGCGGTCGAGTAATAGCATTAAATTTTGGGGAATATGAAATAGAGTTGTTGGGAACATATCCAAACCTATCGGAAACTAGCCTGATTACTAAGGATAACCTCTGAGGGCTACTCGGCCCACAACCGGCTGCTGGTGCTATTTGAACATCGCAGGAGCTAGGCTATTGACACAATAGACTTTTTATGATACCACATCGGATGTGGCAAACATATACTCAGAAGGGTAGCAGTGTCGATCGGCCAGAAGCAGGAAGATTCGCCCAGTTTGGCCGGTGGGGCTTTTGCTTCGGATTTGTTTGGGATTCGGGCATCCGAAACAAATCCGAAGCAAATAATATCTCAGCGCCTCTTTCCTTGGCGGTAAAAAAGTGCTGCAACCCTTGATATTATTGAATTTGTGTAACGGGTACGGCAGGACTTGAACCTGCGGCTCGCTGCTTAGAAGGCAGGGGTGTCAATTTATTCTATCTCTTTCTACGTAAGCTTCTTAGTTTTTTGTCATGCAAAATGCGAAACAAATGCGAAACAAATGCGAAACAATTTGGTACTGTAGGTGTGCAGGGTTAATGACCTAACCATGAAAGTAAACAAATCTCAGCGTCGGAAAAATGGGACTGTAGGGGTGATGGTAAGCCGAGGTATGCTACGCCTTCATTTACCTCGCGAGCTTTACGGAGGTAAAAATAAGTTTGTGTGCATGGGTCTGCCGGATACTTTGGAGAACCGGGCGATCGCAGAATGCAAGGCTAAGCAGATTGAGCTTGACATCCTGACAGGGATATTTGACCCAAATGATTTAAGCAAATACAAGCCTGTCCAACCCCACAAACACAGCAGTAATCTGGTACAGGCTAAATTTGGGGCAACAAGTCTGACGCTGCAAGAGTTGTGGGGCAAATATTTAAACTACAAGCAGGGTGCACTCAAGCCAAAGTCTTTGCACTACTTGCAGACTACGTTGGGGCGACACATAGCCAAGTGTCCTTCGGATATTCTGCAAGCGCTAGAAGTTCGCGAAGTCCTTTTAGGGACAACGACGGGGGACATGACTAAGCGCATTCTCACCCACTTAAATGCTGCTGTTGATTGGGGTATTAAGCACAGGTTAATTACTTTGCCTGTCAGTCCCTACAAAGATATGGCTAATGATTTACCTAAGTACAACTGGCAGAATGACCCCACTCCTAATGCTTTTATCACTGAAGAAAAGTTGCTGGTGCTACAAGCTTTTGAGTCTCACACAAATAAGCCCGGACACTGTTACAACATATACTACCCATTAGTAAAATTTTGGTTTTTAACGGGTTGCCGTCCTAGCGAAGCTATTGGCTTGACTTGGGGGAATATCTCGCCAGACTGTTCTTACGTTTTGTTCAACGGCAGTATTCAGTTCATCGAGGGGAAAGCTGTTGAGAGTAAGGGCAGTAAAAATAACAAACACCGAAAATTCCCTTGCAATAATGAGTTGAAAGAGTTTTTAGTGTCAATTAGACCGCAACAGTTTGACTCTAAAGAATTGGTTTTTTCTTCTCCAACCGGGGAGGCAATCAACTACAGCAATTTTTCTCAAAGAGCTTGGCACAAGATAGTTGTACCTATCACTGACAAGACACGGGAACCTGGTTACAAGCCTACTACTCCATATTCTTGTCGGGATACTTTTATTAGCGAACAATTGGCGCAAGGTATCCCATCTGCGGTAATTGCTCGTTGGTGTGATACGTCGGAAAGTATTATTAATTCCCACTATTTAGATAACAAAGTATTGGAGCATTTACGCCCGCTTTGATGCTGTTAGGATGTTGATTCTAGGGGCAACTTTTGCGACATAAAACTTTACACTTCCTGTGTTGACAAGGAAGTGGAAGTCTGCAATCGTGAGTAACTAAGGAAGATTGATGCGCGGTTGACGAGCACTTGCAATGCTAGCCAAACCACGACTTCCCCAAACCGTTACATCACAACGTTTGGAGCCTATAAATTATGCCACTTTCAGCCGATTGTCCTAACGGACGATCGCAACTCTTAATGTTTCCCCGTCGCGAGTTATTGCAGAAAATCGCATCGGCCGCTTTGCTGTTTTTTGTGCCACGTTCTCAGTCAGGTTTTGAAAACCCCAAGAAATATCCGGCCCCGAAATTCTGCATCGGCAACAAAGTCGCTGACCACTGGACTGATGAACTTAACCAGGACTCTATTGAGTACGGCGAAGTGCTTGGTATCTGCTGGCATCCTTACGAACAAGATTGGACTTACCTAATCAGTTGGACAAGTGGGGAGATGCCGGATTCTTCCTATCCCTGTTTTGACGAGCACTTGACTGTTGGCGGTGATTTGAGGCTTGTCAGCCATGACTAAACCTACCGTCAGCTACCGTCGCATTGACCAATTAAAGGCGATCGCCTTTGACCGTGGCTTCACCAATGAAGACGCCAGACAGTTTGGAAAACTCAGCAAAACTGCTACATGGGAAGCGCTGCTAGAACTGTACCTCGTTGATGGTGAATCGCTTGACACAGTGAACGTAGACACTGTAGACACAATGCTAGACAACACACTAGACAGTGTAGACACAACGCCTAAACCGCTTGACACTCAATGTGTAGACAGTGTAGACACCCTAGATTGGACTAACGACGGTTCGTTCCCTGTTTGCGGTTTCACCCGCCAAAATTCCACATTTTTAGACTGGGTTGATTTAGGGCAACTCATTGCACTTGTACTCGCATCGGCGGGGGTGTTTGTGGTGGCTATGAATTTGTGGCGACAAATCAATCCTCTCAATCTATTGCCTTCCCCAGTTCGCATCAACATTCAAATCGGGACAAAATTATGAGCTTACAACTACGCCTTTTTGGCGGCAATTCTGATGCTGGAAAACTCACTGCCAGCAACGACGGCGGACACGCTATTGACAAATCAAAAGTTCTGGCAAGCACTGACGCAAGCGTCATCACCCCGCTAAATCCTGGTAATTTTTCCAGCATCCGTAGTGTTCCAGTTGTGCCAGCACCGCGCTACTTTACCAAAGAAGAAGCGGACGCCGTGAAGGATTTAGCAAAAGAGAAAACAGACGGTGCAAAGCAGTCTAAGCGCGCCTATGAAGCACTGGCAAAAGTTGAAGAAGCCGATGCTAAGGTTCACCGTCATCACCGCAAATATGAAGGTGCTGTGGCTGATAACGAACTGAGTAAAAAGCGCTCAGACACTCGACTGGCTAAGCACTTGCACAGCTTGCGTCCTGGTTATGCGCGACTGGGGTTAGGGATTGATAAAGCTGACAGCGATGCCCGTACTCGGATTGATGAAATTAAAGCCAAGCTGACGGCGGGGGCGAACTAATGGAAAGGCAAAAACCTGGATCACATTTTTGCGAAGTACACAACCGGATGACTGAGCACGATTGGTACTCCGATGTGACCTTTGTAGACTTGCTGAACTGTGACGGACAAGAAGCGGAGGACGCTTTGCAGGATTCACGCAGCTATTTTAACTGTAGTGAGTGTGAGGAGCTTGATAACTACTGTAAGTCACTGTCTGCTACTGAGGGGGGCGATTAATGAAAGCGATGTACTTGGCAAATTATTTTGTCGCCGGGTGCATCGCTTCCTCCCTTCTGGGATGGATAGCGAGCTTGCATCCGATGGCAATGAAAGCGGTTTTATTCCTGTTAGCAGCAATTGCAATTGCTTGGGGGTTGAGTTGGTTGCTTGACTATTCCCTGAGTAAGTTGATTAAGATTTCAGTGGCTGACTTACAGGCAGTTTTAATCGGCGGTTTGGCGATGCTGCTGATTGGTTTGGGGGTGTTTTTATGCAGCTAAAACTGTTTGTATTGAGTGCGTCCTCTGTCGTGCTGTGGTTGGTTCCACTAGCAGCACTAGACAAAAAGCTGGACACTCACAAAGCGGTGCAAGGTGTTAGTTTGTGTGCTGCAATTGCTTGTGCAGTATCGGCGGGTAATATCGCTCGCAAACTGGCTGAGCAGGGTGAGATAGAGGCAATTAAAGAGCGGGCAATCACCGCCGATGTGGTGGATGAAATCTCGACTAGCGTATACATTTCTCAGAAACAAAGGCAACAGGAAGCAGAACAAATTCTGGCAACAAACGAACGAACCGACGAACAAGAGGCAGAACTCGATTCGATAAGAGAATCACTAGAACTGCTACTGAATCAGACATCGAGCGATTCTAGCGAACTCGCAGTAGTGAATTTATCCACTAGGCAGCGCGAACAAATCGAACTGATTCTGCAATGTCACGCGAAGGGCATCACCGGCAAGAATAAAATCCTTAAAGAAGTTTGGGGAGTGTCAGCCGGTAGTAGCCAAGCTTACCGGGATGCGAAGGCAGAGTATGAATTTCTGTTGCCGTTTGTTAAGGGTGAGGAGGGGTAGCACAAAAAAGTACCAAAAAACAGTAGTGAGGAATAAAAGTTAAAACCTATAGGTTTCGATTTTCGGTATGTGGCAAAACCAGGGAGAAAACACAATCTCCCCATTCTCCAAAGTATAGCGCTCAAACCCTTGCTGTACAAGGTTTTCTACGGCGGAAACTCATATAAGTTTCCGTAAATACGAGATTATACGAGGCTAGCGCTAGCAGAACGAGACTTGCCCAAAGCGCTGCATATTCTCCGTGCATAGAGAAAGGCGAAACCTATAGGTTTGTAACTTAACCAGTTCAATTAAGAATCTCCCAGAACCCGCATTCTGACGTGTGCGACGCGATTCAACAAAATGCGACACCTATAGGTGTGTGATTTGGAGAAATCTAATAAAATGCAGTCAATAAGCGTGCTTAATGAAAATGGAACCTTATAAGGTTCCTGCACAACCGAGTTAACTAAAATCCGTGCTCTCAATCCCGTCCATCGCCTAAAATAATCACATGGAGAACACCCCCCTACTAACGCCACGAGAGATTTTAGAGGAACGCCGAATTTGGCGTTGGTGGTTGCGCTGGTTTGTTAAGTACAACGCCAGATTTAATCCCCAAAGAATTTGTGCGCTTGTGACCAGTTATCTGACATGGGCAAAACTTCTGGCGAAGGCGGCATTTTTAAAGGAGCAAGCTCAACGGCTTAAAGCCTTAGTCCTCATCCCTAAGTTTTGTAAAGGCTTAACCGGTGTCTCACGTACCGACAGCTTAATCGCACCCCTAGTCAACTAGCGGGGCGGTACCTCCTATGCCTTGAATTTTCCAAAAATTGTAAACACCAAAAAACCGCTGCTCTCGATTGGTATCCGAACTGCAACGGTTTTGAGGCTTATCCACATTCAACTCGTCTTGGGGCGAGCTAATTTTCATGTACGACAATTCTACTCCGATCGGCGGTAAAGTTTCAAGCACCGCAAAATATCTGATCGAATGGTGCGAGGATTCAAAGGTAGCGGAGGCGATCGCGAAACAGAACATAGAATCGCTATCCGTCAAAGAATTTAACGAGCGCGTCCGTCCGAAGGAACCTATAAAAACTGGTGGCTGGTGGAGTCGCGGCGTTCAGTGGAGAACTGGGGAACCCGCAGGCAATTGGTGTGGACAAGGCAAACCGGACAAACCACATCAACCAGAAGGTTCTAAACCGCGCAAATACCTCACAGGTAGCGGCATGGAACCCGACGCAATCTTCCTGGCCATGCCCGACAAAGATTACTGGGCAAAAGTTCACGCCGACAAATCGATCGCCCGTCACTGGACAGAGGGAGTTAAAAAGGCAGGCGCGGGGCTCAGTTTGGGCTTAGCTGTTATAGCTCTAACTGGTGTCTGGAACTGGGGGAAGGATGGAAAACTTGCAAAATTTGTTCAAGAGTGGGCGCAGCCGGGAACTACTCATTACATTGACTTTGACTCCGACTATGCCGCTAACCCATCTTGTCGTGCAGCGATCGTAAAATTTGCAACTTTACTGATTGAGAATGGATGCACCGTCCACATCACCTGCTGGGATACCAAGTTCAAAGGGATGGACGATCTGATTGTGGGCAAAAGTGAAAAGGCATTTTTAGATGCTGTAGCGATCGCCCCAACTTTTGCAGAATGGGAAAAAACAACCTCAAATGTTGTCCGCCCCTCTCAGTTTCAAGTCCCTCCCATATCTGAACTAGGGGAAGAGCTTGATGAACTGCTAGACTCTGACCTCAAAAAATCTCAGCTACGACTTAAAATTTCTGAGCTTGCCCAAAAGTATCGGGTCAATTCTGCTGAAGTCTGGAAAATTTACCGCGAAAAAGAAGAAGAATTAGAGCAAGTAGTAGATCGAGAAGATACGGCGACAGATGTCGCCCAACTGCTTGCCTCAAAATCTGCAACCTTAGATTTAACGGCGATTTTACCTTCAGAGCTAGCAGAAGGAATTACAAGACTGGCACGAACTCTCAACATTAAACCTGAGTGCTACGCTCTAGTTCTTTTGACTCAAGTCTCGACGCTGCTAAAACCGGGTACTCGCACAATGCTTTATCCTCAAACTAATTTCAGGGTATGCCCTAACTTTTTCGCTGCGATGATTGCTGAGAGTTCACAGAAAAAAACCCCGATAATCCGGGCAATTATTACCGACCCGATGGAAAAGTTAAACGAGATAAGCCGGAAAGCATTCGATGAAGCTCAAGCAAATTATGAGGAAGATTTAAACGCTTGGAAAGCTAACAAGGATGAAGATAAAGGGCCTAAACCTCAAGAGCCAGCAAGAAAGGTTTACTACATAACCGCTGCTACGGGTGAGAGCATCCCCAAGCAAGCGGCAAGGAGACCCGACCAAGCTTTATTGTGGGTAGCCGATGAACTAGCGGGAATGCTGAAGTCCCCAAACCAATACCGGGGTGGTAAAGGTAGCGATGAAGAAAATCTTCTTGAGTATTGGAGCGGTGGCGGTGCTGCGGTGCTGCGAGCCGATGGTTTGGCGGTTGATGCTCCCCATGTCGGGCTTTCAATCTTTGGTAACATCCAGCCAAAAGTTCTGGCACAGTTCTTAGGGGACGGCAGCGACGATAACGGAAAATTTGCAAGATTTGAACTGATCCAACAACCGCTAGCTGCTACAGAATTATTTGAGGATGCGCCCACAGTAGATTTAACTCCGATGCTATCAGGACTTTACGGACATCTAGATATACTCCCACCCCAAAATTTCAGGCTAGATGCAGCGGCCCGAAAACTTTTCATTGCTTACTACAACAAGTGCGAACGTGATCGGGTAGAAAGTCTCAAACAAGGGATGCGGGCAATGCTAGGGAAAGCACCCGAAAAAGTCGGGAAGATTGCAACCATACTGCACGCTATCCACAGCGCGTTTAAAGGTGGTGAAATTTCACAAAATATTCCTGCTGAAATTGTTCGGGCTGCGATTCATTTTGTGAAATACACGACCGACCAAGCATTGAGCGTAAATCTAGATATTTGCGCATCATCGGCGCTCGCCCCTAACTTGGCAAAAATTGTTTCTCTCGCAGAGCGCAACGGCGGCACAACTACCGGGGCAAAAATTGCAAAATCTTACAACGCCAAACTCCGACCCGATAGCCAAAAAATACGGGAATGGTTAGATCAACTAGCAGAGTTGAAATACGGCGAGGTTACATCAAACGGCCGAAATATTTCATTTACCTTAAGTCCCCGTCCCCATTCGTCCCCTTTGCCCTCAAAACCTTACACAGAGACCGTTGAAAGCGTCCCCATTACCTCTATAACCGAGTCCCCTAAGTCCCCATTGAAAGCCACCAATGGGGACGAATGGGGACGCAATGGGGACGCGCGAGTCCCCATACTCGAATCCTTACCTGACAAGGCTTTGAGTACCAAAGGGGACTATGGGGACTCAAAAAACCAGTTTTCGGAAAATTCAAGCTCCTTAATGCTGAGCTGTACTACAGAACCCGCAGAATTTGCAGAACAAATCAGAAAGGCGATCACCAATTCCGATCACCCGCTCGCCGTTCAAATTGGCAAAACACTAAGACCTAAATTAGAACTCAGGAATCAAGTTAGGGCCGCGCTAACCTCTGAAGAGTTTGACAATTTCAGAGTGCTGGCAATTGCGGGGGTGATCAAAGGGACGCGGGTCAAATACATTGGCGCTTGCGAACAGTATCAAGGTATAGAGCTAATTGTTGACTTGATCGACCAATTCTCTGAGATTGCTTGTATCAAACCCGACGGCAGTTACACAACTTGGCTTGACCCCAAGGACTTGGAAGCCGCTGACTAACGGCTCAATCTCATCCCCCTTAATTGGGGGATTTTTGTGTCTACAAGTTTTGTCTACAAAATGTTGACAGTGTAGACAGATATCAGTTAGTGTAGACAAATAACGTATACAGGTGTCTACAATGAGTCAAAGTCAAGTCGTATCGTTCAGGGCTTCCGGTCACTTCCTGAACTGGATAGAAGCTCAGAGGCTAGATGGTGAGTCGGTGAGTCAAGCTGCACAACGCATTCTCAAGGAAATGTCAGGCACGTCTACAACGCTGTCTACACTGTCTACACTAGGTAACGATAATACCCCGTCTACAGTGTCTACAGATTTGTCTACACGAAGCAATGATAGCGTCGTGTCTACAAATATTGTAGACACTGTAGACAAGGCTGTAACCGATCGCCTTGACCCCGTGATGGAGCGGATGGCCGCCATTGAGGAACGGCTGGGAAATTGAGTGCCTGAGTGATGGCAACGATGAATCACTCAGGCAGGAATTGAAAGCGGCCAAGAAGCAGCTTGCAGAATGGGATAAGGAACTGAATGAGTTACACGAGCGCAACGGCGATTTGGGACTGAAGGTGCAGATGCTGGAGCAAGAACTCAAGGAAGCACGGCGCTCACGGGAAGCAAATAAAAAATCGGCTCCGACCGTGGCAGTTTTTCCAGAACCGGCTGACTTGCTCAACCAGTTGAAAGCGCAGCGCAAAAAATCCAGAGCGGACTTGGCAGATATGGAGGCGGTTTTGGAAATCTTGGACTCGGAGAGTTGACCCGTGCCTGCCGACAGGATGCCGGGATACCACCTGACCCAGATAGGCATTTTGTTTCGCATTTGTTGTGCGAAACAAAATGCGAAACAAATGCGAAACAAATGCACAACAAATAAGGTTTGAGCCGCTCTCTACTTTCGGTAAAGAACGGCTCAAAGCATTGATATTACTAGGTTTTGTTAACGGGTACGGCAGGACTTGAACCTGCGGCTCGCTGCTTAGAAGGCAGCTACTCTATCCAACTGAGTTACGCACCCAAGTCAAAAATCGCTAACAAGATTATTGTATCGGTGCAGTGTGCGATCGAGCAAGTAAATTATGTGATGACTTACGCATAAACCGCTTTAATATACAAAAATATGGCGTGCAGTGCGGTGATGCCGGAAAAAAAACCAAGATGATGAGAGTGCCTGTGCCTCCAAGAGTGTATCTGACAAAAGCTGGAGGGACTCACCTGCAAACAGGACAATTGTAAATTTACAATCAAAACTATAGCCTTTCGAGCTCTCATATGAGGTACGACTGGGCTCCGTGGCCTCCGTGGCCTCCGTGGCCTCCGTGGGCATAGTCCTCCGTGGGCATAGGGCATACCTCACCACGCTTGAGAACCGCTATAGGTAGGACGTGAACTCGGGTAAAGTATTTAGAGGTCGAGGTGAAACCCAGCTATTTGGTCGATCGGATATCTCTCCCAATTAAGACGGAACTAAGACAGCACAAGAGTCACAGGTGCTTTTTCCCAGATTTCTATTGGTTATGTTAACATCCCCTAGTGGCAAAGCCTAAAACGCTGACCGCATTACCGCAAAACCAGAGATCATCTCCTGATTTGAGGTAGGAGTTGAGCCAGAATAACGAAGTTGCTGATATTGAGTTATGTGGGCTAACATTCTGCTCGACTTGATATTTGATAAAAATGTGGTAGAACTAGGATTGAAAGACTCAGGTGAAAATCCCTGATGGTACGGAGCCTCTATATAAGCTTCCTCTACGGCATCAAAGCAAAACAGTCAATCGCCCGCTCGGCACGAGCGCGAAAATCAAGCGTTGCCAGTACAGCAGTCGTAAATTGTGCGCGGGGGACTTTCCTTCGTGCATTGATTTATACGCCAAGGCCGAGAGACAATCTCAGCTTAGATAATTGTTAACATTTGTTAGCAAAAAAGTATCGGAACGCTTGAGGAGAGAACCATCTCTGGGTGATCGGGAGCAATCCTGCTAATTTAAGTGGACTCGCTGAATCAAGAATCCCCTCGCCTTTAGGCATCGGGAGTGTCAAAAGCACAGCACCTCGGCCATGACAGGAGTCAAATCGCAGTGTCATGTTTATTCTGAAACGGCAGGATGTTGAAATAACCAATTTTCAACACCCAAAACGGGATCAACAAATTCCCATTCTCAATTATCAGGGGCAGACTTTTCGCCTGATCAGCGCCTTCAACGGCAAACAAGCAGAAGACGCCAGAGCCTTGTGGCGGGACTTAACCGACAACCGAGGCAAAGCCTGTGTTCTGCTAGAAGAGCCGGATAGATATAGCGTCTGGGGAAAAGTCCGTTTAGATCAGCTTGCCGGTGAAGAACCGGCAGGGAATGAAGCAGCCAAAGCACCACTGTTCGCGCAGGCTTGTCTGCTGCTCCTCCAAGCTGTTTACTTCGATGTAGAAGACCTCTTAGGCGCAAGGCAAGCCACATCGTTTCAGAAAGATATCGCCAAGGTATTTCAGCAGGGAAACTTCCCCCAGGCAGACTCCCCTGATGCGATAAAAAACTGGCTAACGGTTAGTCCTTTGCAAAATCACAAGGTGCCTCCTTGGCAAGAGCAGCATCTCAAGACCTTATTGCAAGAACTTCACCGTTTGGGTAAATCATATTTTGGCAATACGGACTTCGCTGAGGGAGTTAGCGATGTGCTGCAAGATATGCCAGCACCGGATCGGGCTCAGTTTCTAGATTGGCTGAAACAATCAGCCCTCAACAAGTTGTGGATCGCAGGATAGAAAATCTGTGACAATTGCTCAGACAATTGGGTCGAGATAATTCAGCTTAGATAATTGCACTGTAGGGGGTACGCGATATACAAGTTGGATTGCCAACTTGTATTGACAACCAAATTGTTGATTCGGTTTGGATGCCACCTATGGTCTGGCAATTTAACTAAGTTTCGATCGCACTCCCCACTCACAATCATTGATACGAGTGGGGAAGAGTGAAAGCAAAAAAACAGCTCCCTCAACCTTTGAGGGTATAATTTCAGAGATAGATTTGGTACTGTAAAAACCTTAATGGTGGAGACATCTACCGTATATCTATCATTATATTTCCGGGTACAAGATTGACTAACGACTAATTTATTGAATTAGTAAATAGAGATTATTCTTGCTTAGTCTTTCTATAGTGTACGAGGGCAAAAGTCCCGACGACACACTGAGGACGCCAGTTATCCCGGAAGCGTCAGAGCAAGGTTTTTTAATGTTTTTTGGCGAAAGAATCCTCATCTCCAATCAAAGATTGAGATGGGGTGCGTTCAACCGCTAGTTAGGTCTCGTGGAATCCCTATGAGTAGCACTTCAGAAAAGTCATCTACATCTTCATCTTTACTGTCAGCTCAGACCCTAGTGATTGTGGGCATTGTCTGGGCTGTCATGGCGCTGCTGTTCTTTTTGCTGTTCAGCGTCCCCCTCTCCGCAGAAGAGGGTTTACCTCTGTGGTACTCGATCGGCACTTATGTTTTTGAATGCGGAGCATACTTCGGAGCGGCTTTAGTCTGTTTTAGAAACTGGCAAAGCCCGCACATGGTCAGCGGGCGCAACGTCTGGCTGGGCATTGGTCTGGGGATGCTCTTCTATTTCATAGCAGGCGTGCTTTTCGGGATTTGGGAACTCTATTTCGAGTTAGACCCGGACGTATCTCCTGCCGATGCGTTTTATCTAGGCAGCTATGTGGTACTGATCGGGGGCATGGTTGTAGCTGTGACTTCCAAGCGGCTGAATCTAGAAATTTGGCAGTGGGCTTTGTTAGCCGGAATTGCAGCCTTGGGGATTGCTGTAGCTATCTGGGTTGCTGCACCTGACTCTTGGAGGGCACAGCTAGGAATGGCTCCGGGAGCCACTCAAGAAGTAGTGACAGAATCTGCACCAGCAACCGCTACCACAGGAAGAGCGCCTGCTTTGGACAATTCGTCCAAGATACAGCCAAAAGCAGCAGCGACTGATGCTGCATCCGCACCCGAAGAAGAAGAAGCAGAAGCCGAAATCAAAGCTCCGGCATGGGTGATGGCACTAGACAAGCAACTGGCGCCTCACAAAAATGCAATCAATTTGTTTTACATCGTCGGGGACGTTTTTCTGCTGATTATTGCTACTGCATTGCTGCTGGCGTTTTGGGGAGGACGTTTTTCCCAATCTTGGAGAATGATTGCGGCTGCAACTTTTTCGCTTTACATCGCAGATATGTACTTTAAATGGCGCGATACTCAGGCTGAGGGTAGTTATCAAAGTGGGAGTTTGCTGGAAGTCTTTTTTGTTTTCAGCGCCATCCTGTTCGGAATAGGAGCTATCTTGGAACATGACATCTCAACCCGTTCTCGCCAGAGCAGGCGCAGTCGTCGCGCAGCCTAGCGATTTGAGATTAGGGTTGCTTTGGCAAGCGATGGGGACGCGAAAGCTTTTTTGCCCTTGTCGGCATCTCTGAGCTTGAAATCGAAAATCAAAAATCACAGTTCGCTGACTGCTAGCCTGCGTCTTTTCACGTCTTTTTGCTGGAAAACTTGGCATGACGCCTACAAAACTCTCCGATTCAGACAAACGCGAACTCATCAGGCTGTACCGACAGTCCAACGAGAATACTATCACTCTGGCAAAGCGCTACGGAGTGAGCAGTTCGACTGTAAGGCGCATCCTTCAGGGTGCTTTGTCGGAGCCGGAATACGAATTTCTAGTCCAGCAAAAACAAAAGCGTTTGTCCGATCGCAGCAGTGTTTCTGAACCGACAGAGGCGACTACTGAGTCGTCGGGAGATGGCGAAATCGATCCTGTAGCTGTCCCCCTGTCGGAGTCAGTCCCTGTCCTGCCGTCAGCCTCAAATTCGAGACCGACGATCCGAAAGCGTTCTGAATCAGTCCCTGAACCAGTTGCAGAATTGGATGTTTCTGATGTGCCAGATGCCCCAGCAGCCACTCTTGCCGATCAAAGCCACCGCGCTGTTGTGACTGGTGAACTAAAGGCTATGCTGCCAGCAGAAGGGCTGCTGGCAGGTGAAGATTTTAGCGATTTCGAGGATGAGGATGAGGATGAGGATGAGGATGAGGATGAGGATGATGAAGACGATTTAGATGACGACTTCGACGAAGATGTAGACGATGAAGACTCTCTGTTTGAAGGCAGCCTGCTGGGTTCAATATCGTCGGGCGAGTCGATCCTCTTCGAGGGCTTCGCTAACGAGCTTCGGGGTACAGGGCTGATTGAAGTTTTGCCTTTAAGCGAAGCATCTCTGCCCAAAATTTGTTATTTGGTGGTCGATCGGGCGGCAGAGTTAATCACCAGACCTCTAAAAGCTTTTGGCGAACTGGGTCAAATTCCGGCGGCGGAAATTCGCGAGAAAACCCTGGCAGTGTTTGACAATCACCGAGTGGCCCGCCGATTTGCTACTCGCAATCAAAGGGTATTCAAGATTCCTGACAGCAGTATGCTGCAAAAAGCAGCGCCTTATTTGCGAGCTAAGGGAATTACTCGGTTGCTGATTGACGGTCAGGTATATTCCCTCTAAGGGATCAAATCTCTTTAATATTGTACGGTGTCGGATTCTTCTGGATTTGCCGGAAATTTAGGACGCGAGTTTTGGGAATCTGAAAGGTTCCACAGCGGTTGCAGTAGCGCACCTCCGATCAGTCCTGCACTCAGGCTCATTGCTAATACTACCCCTACGGGCATTTGTATCGATTGAAAAAAGATAAAGTTTAAGGATACTGGGGCGGCGTTCTGCACTGAAATAATGCCGATCGCGCTTACTAAAATTGCTACTAAAAAACTAATGGCGAGCAGAGGAATTGTTTTCATAAAAGGGGTTGACAGGCTAGCAATTTAACTGATATACTTCTTTTATAATCGTAATCTGTGTAAAAATATTATTTTTTCAAACATCCCATTATTTAATAATGTACAATAATATTAGGGCAAAAGTCAAGTAGATGCGGAAAAAATTTATGAATTTTTTAAATTAATTAAAAATTTAACAAACATAAATAAATTTACACTTCCCAAACTTTAACAAATCCCAGTGTATTGCAAATATATAACTGGCCCAGCAGTATCGATGATTAATGTTCAGAGGCTTTGCAAGAGTTATCAAAAATACGTAAGGTGCGCTTCGGCGCACCTCACAATCCCAAGCGCTAGGGGAAAAACCCCCCGTTAGAATAGGTAGAAAGTTAAACAGGTTCTAACTGGGAAATTACCTTTTCCATGTGTTGGGCAACTTGGCTTTCTTTTTCCACAGAATTGGTTTCCATGTAAACGCGCATCAAGGGTTCGGTTCCCGAAGGCCGCAGCAGTACCCAGCCACCGTCTTCAAGATAAAGTTTAATCCCGTCTTTGCGGCCGATTTCCTTAACGCCGATCCCTGCTACTTCTGTGGGGGGGTTCTTGGTAAAAGATTCCAAAACGGCTGCTTTGTGGGCTTCTTCTAGGTGCAAGTCCAAACGTTTGTTGTACAGGGGGCCATCGGCTTCTTTAATGGCTTCTTCTACTAGCTGAGAAAGGGGTTTGCCTTCATAGGCGATCGCCTCAGCAACTAGCATATCAGCCAAAATCCCGTCTTTTTCAGGAATGTGACCCAAAACGCTCAAACCGCCAGATTCTTCGCCACCGATGAGCACCGCAGTTTCCCGCATTTTTTCGCCGATGTATTTAAAACCGACTGCGGTTTCGTAGATTGTTAAACCGTACTTGGCGGCCAAATTGTCCAGCAAGTGGGTAGTTGCGACTGTACGGACGATCGCCCCAGTCAATTTTTTATTCTTAACCAAGTGACGCGCCAGCAGCAACAGTACAGTATTTGGAGTCAAGACATTTCCCAACTCGTCAACAATACCAAAGCGATCGCTGTCGCCATCGGTAGCTAAACCCAAATCCGCCGAATCCTTCTTAACAGCTTCCACCAACTCAACTAACTGTTCTCCCTTGGGTTCGGGCATTCCGCCGCCAAACAGCACGTCGCGGTAGGTATGAAAACTTTCGACATCGCAGCCGCAGTGTTCCAAAACGCCGTCGAGATAGCCGCGAGAAGTCGAGTAGAGAGCGTCGTACTTCACCTTCAACTTAGCAGAGCGAATCCGCTCCACATCGATCAAAGTATAAAGAAACTTCAGATATTCGGGTTTCGGGTCAAAACTGGAGATTTTATCGTTGTGGCTGCCTTTGGCTGGGGCATCAGAAGCACCAGCAATATTTGCCACAATTGTATCAGTAATTTCCGGGGTTGCCGGGCCCGCGTAGTCGGGGATGTATTTGATGCCGCAGTAAGGTGCGGGATTGTGCGAAGCCGTGAACATCAGGGCTCCTGCAGAGTTGAGATGCTTGGCGCTGTAGGCGATGACTGGTGTGGGGCAATCTCGATCGACCACTTTCACAGTCCATCCCAAATCTGCCAATACTTCCGCCGAGGTGCGGGCGAACTCGTCTGCCAGAAAGCGGGTATCGTAGGAGACTAGAACTGGGCGGTCTTTTGTGTAAGCGGTTTCTAGGTAACTGGCGATCGCCCGGGTGACTTTTCGCACGTTGGCAAAAGTAAAGTCATGGGCAATCAGTCCCCGCCACCCATCGGTTCCGAACTTAATTTCTGTTGAATTGCTGCTAGCGCTCATTTTTTCCACTTCCTCTCGTCCTACTAATCCTACCCGAAGGCATAGCCTTAAAGACATACCGGCCGTGCTGTTTGTGAGGATCGATCGCCCGTGGGGCCTAATAAGCCTAATCCTATCGTTGTAGGGACAGGGTTTCGCCTCCGGCAGAGGACTCGATCCCGCCGGATTTGGCAAAATGTGCCCGCTACCGGGCGAGTCACTCGCTAATTCTGGTTTTGAAGGGTAGGTGATCGATCGAATGGACGACGATCAATTGCGGGCGATTCCCTACGGGATAGCTTCGCTTCACGGGGAAGCTAAAAAACCGATCGCAAAAAACAGCCCTGGCAATAGCCTTAACGAAATGCACATAAATCTGATTCTCATCTCAAATTTAATTTTTTATTTAGAAAAGCCGATCGTTAAATTCGTTAGGGCTTCCTAACAATCGCCAGACTCACAATACATTTCTAATTCAGCTAGGGGAATAAATTAACCAAAGTCACCGCTCGATCGTGCTTTAGCCTAGCTTCATTAAGAAATTAGGGCGATCAACCAAACCGCTCCAAAACAAAGATAAGGTATTTCAAGCAGCAGTTTTTTTTAAGCAGACTTAACTTTAATTCTCCGTTTTTAAGACAAATTAAATTTATTTCCAGCCTTCTTTATACGTCAAAAAAATAGATTAGGGTCGCGATCACAGTCACCCTGTGATCGATCGCACAATAAATAACGTTATTAACGTGCAACTTATAAAAGATGCAGGCAGTCGAGCCAAATGGCTTATAGCTTTAAGCGTAATGGCTGATGACTATCAGCGTACAAATGCAGAAAATTGTAGTTAACAACGTTAAAAATTAGGGGAATCGATCCGGTGCGACTTAATAAAAAAACGAGGTTGATCATGACGGGTATTTCACAAATATCTTCAAAGTCTTTACCTGCTGCCGACAAAATTCAACAGGGCGACAGTCTGGCGTCGGAAGGTATTAGCGGATCGGACACTGACAAACTCCCAGAGGCTAAAGGCATCAGCGTTTCTTCCTTCGCAGTTAGCTGGGCAAAAAAATATTACAGTACAGTTGCCGCACGAGAAAACCAAGCCCCGCGACAAATTCCCCAAAGCGCAGAGTTAACTAATTTTGAGGGAAATAGAGCCCCAATAGTTGACAAATTGACAGATACCCTGAAATTAGCCAGCGAGATAGCTTGGAATAGAGTAGAAGCTCTTTTAGGGGAACAAATAGAGCGCCACGCCATCGATAAGAGCTTAATTAATTCTTTAGAAATTGCCGCCGACACTCGCACCTTATATCGGAAAACAATAGACGCTTATGCAGATAGAGAACCTGTTTTCCGCTTGTCAGTGCTGGTGGGAAAAGATATTATCAAAGTGAGGCGAAAATACTCAGAGACAGATCCGTTAGTGCTGGGATTTGTGACGGTGGAATTTCAATACACTAGCAAAATCTTGTTAGGATGTCTTTCGGAGTCAGAGAGAGGGGAATTTGCGCCCTACTTAAAAGTTGTAGACGAGTACCTGCACATTCCCTACGGAGAGATTAACGAGGCTGCGGCGAATCAGCCCCCGAATTCAAGAGCTCTATTAGCCGTTCAGCATTTGTTGCAGCAGACGACTCAGATTGCTAGTGCAGTGTACGATCGAGCTAGTGCCCAGCATCAAGGATACCGCAGCAGCAGTGGGTATTTGAGCGATCGGGAGATAAAAATTTCTGGTATCCGGGATGTCGAGATTTTTCAAAGCTATTTGTGCTGGTGCGTTTTGGAAGGTAGTATTCGCCCGGTACAGCAAGAATTGTTTCCAATTTGCGTGATGTTGTACCCCAAACTTCATGTAAGTTGGGAGTTAGTGCAGGATATGCTGCTGATTTTATTTTGGGAAATATGCGATCGGCTTTCTGCTGAAGATTTAACGGTATTTGTACCTTACTTGCGTACTTTGACAGAGATGTTTTCCAGCGATGTGTTTGAAAATTAGGGCATAGGGCATAGGGCATGGGGTCAAAAAGCGGAGCTCTCGCGGAGGGATTTGGCATTGGGAATTGTCAATCTCTATTTAAAACTAAAAGCTGCCACTGCCAAACATCCCCAACCGACAATAAAAGCAACTCCCCCCAGTGGCGTAATTGCACCCAGCCATTTGATGTCGCTCAAACTCAGGGCGTACAAACTGCCTGAAAAGATGATTGTGCCGGCAATAAAAGCCCATCCAGCCACTGCAAAAAAGGTTTGAGACTCTTGGGCGCGGCTCAAGAGTAAAGCGACGAGTAATAGAGCCAGGGCATGGTACATTTGATATCGGGCGCCGGTCTCAAAAATGGTTAAAGCTCGATCGGTCAATTGATTTTTCAAAGCGTGGGAGGCGAAAGCACCGCCTGCAACGGATAAACCTCCGAAAAGGGCTGCGGCTGCTATAAAAATGCGAATTAAAATTAGCGTTGACATAATATTTATTGAATTGGGAAGAAGGAAGTTCGGCAACGGATTCGCTCCACGGATGTAAAGGATAGAAGGAAGAAGGAAGTTCGGCAACGGATTCGCTCCACGGATGTAACGGATGTAATGAGACCTCCACAAAAAGAATGATCCAATAGCTATGTGGGTTTAGCGAAAATTTCCACAAACCATTTGTGAAGATTGGGGAGACGATTAATCTGGGTTTCAATTTCTGCCATAGCTAACTTGTTAATTTTAACTCCCGTGGAGTAAATTCTTTCTACTAATGTCACTACTGGATTTTTATCCTTAAATGTGAGAGTTTTGGCGAAATTTACTACACTCTCAACAGTGTCAAGTAAACTACCATTCCAATGCTTTTATAACCAACCAAAACAACGTTCTACTGGGTTATATTTACTATATGGCGGATAATAAGCCAATTGTAACGTCAGTTGAGATTTTCGGGAAAAATCTAAAATTCGTTTCATAAACTGAGTACGACGAGAATGATTTTCCGGGCCATTATCCTGATTAATAACCAATTTCTGAATGTGACTAAAACGGTGTTTGACAGTTTGCCACCAACTTTCAAGTAAGTCAACTATACAATCAGCCGTCAACTTAGAAGTAACGAAGAATAAAAATAACTCATTGTACTCAGGCAGAAAAATGCAATAGGGAATCACAGTTGATTGAGTCGAAAAATCATGGTCTAATGCAATAGTTGGCGTCCGATTTTTACCACCTCTATCAAATTCTCCAATCTTGACGGAAGCCTTGGCATCAATGGAGATTCGGAGAGTATTAGGGTTATTATCAGCTTCTGTATTGATTTGTCCAAGTTCTTCAAAAATGGCTGATGTTTCGGGGATTTTTTTGACAGGCTTAGTTTTAAGAACTCGTTTTAAGGTATAACCCAAATCATTCAATCTTCGTCGAATTGTTTCTGTACTCGGTAGTTCTTCGTCAGTATAACCAAATTGTTCAATTAATTGACTACGCACTTCATTGGCAGTAATGCGTGTATATAATCGCGTACTCTTAAAGCTAGGATCAGTTTGACTGTGTGGGTCTACTAACGATTTAATATCTTTCAATAAGTTGGGTAATTTTGTTTCAACCCGCTTTCGTCCACTGCGCTTGAAACCATCGACAATTGGCTCACCACTTTTCAATTCTTTCATCCCTTTACGAATGGTGCGTCTGTTCCATCCTAACTCCCGTTCTACTAACGTTTGTCCACCTATTCCTAAACCTTTGACTACCGATCCCATGAATTGTCGTCTGTCTGTCCCCTTGAGTTTTTTAGCTGTTTTGATGTAAAGAGATTTGGCGTGTTCGGTCAGTTTCATGATAGATTTTAGAGACATAAGATAGGCTGCACACTGAAATTATCTTTTGGTCATTATAGGATCAATCATTCTGTGGTGTTCCCTAAAGGATAGAAGGAAGAAGGAAGAAGGAAGAGGGAAGAAGGAAGAGGGAAGAAGGAAGAGGGAAAAACATCTAATTGTTGAGATAGAAGGTGCGCGGTGCGTGCCTTACT
Organism: Microcoleus sp. B6-A1; assembly: GCF_036705085.1. NCBI lineage: Bacteria > Bacillati > Cyanobacteriota > Cyanophyceae > Oscillatoriales > Microcoleaceae > Microcoleus > Microcoleus sp. B6-A1. The sequence continues at coordinate 12,379 of NZ_JAUBTU010000021.1, read as the reverse complement.
TGTCATTGCGAGCCTCCGCGAAGCAATCGCATAGTAGAGATGTTTACTGGCCTAACTCTGGGAAGGGAAGGTGCGCTAGGCGCACCCTATGCTGATGATAAGTTAGCTTTTTTGCCGATATTTTGACCCTATTTTCGCACAGCTTCCAGCAAGCGAGAATAGTAAAAGCTAGTGCTAGTCATCGCTGTTCTGTTAATCACAAAACCATTGTTTTCTAAGATTTTGATAATATCAGCTTCGCGGTGCTGGTAAGCGCGGGTAGTTTTGCTCGGGCCGGGGAAAAGTTCGCCAAATTTTTTGAGGGCGGTGAGTGCTAAAGTTTTGGGGGCAAAACTGATAATTAGTCGCGATTGGGCGATCGAACTTAGGTGAGCAATCATTTCCGCAGCCTTATCTTGAGGATAGTGGATCAGCACGTCCAAACAAATGACAGTGTGAAATTTGCCCGTTAAAGCTTCCAAATCTTGGGCGGCGAAGGAGATGTTATAGAGCTTGCCGGGAACGGCTGTCGATCGAGCGTAGGCTTCTGCTACCATCTTTTCAGAGATATCGCTAGCGCAAACAATCGCCCCAGCCTCAGCCAGAGGAATACTCAGAGATCCCACACCGCAGCCCGCATCGCAGACAGAAAGCCCCGGTAAATTGCCGTCAGCTTCTAGCCAGCCGAGCACTGTATCCACTGTTTGCTGGTGCCCGGTGCGGATGTCTAGCTGAACTTTATTGACTTTGCCGTCGCCGTAAATTCGCTGCCACCGATCGAATCCCGTCGAGTTAAAATACTGTCTAACTATAGTCTTGTCGTCTACCAAATTCATCGATCTGCCTGCTGCTGAGTTATTGCCAACGGTTAAATATTATAAAGCTGCAGTGACAGTTATTGTTGACCGAAAGTAATTTAGTCCGGGGCCCCCGGATTTATCAGTGGGTTAAGTTCTTCAATTTTAAATCTAAAATCTAAAATCTAAAATCTAAAATCGATTGACACTCCCCACCCAATTAAATTGAGTTAGATTTACTTATACGGGCGATCGCAACTCGAACAATCCCGAATTGACAAACTAATTCCATAAAAACCGAGTTCAGCCGATCGCACATTCGGTCGATAATTTTAATCAGCCCTAACTTTAAAAAATATGGTGCTACAAGATCATTTCCGCCCGCCGCTGTCGGTTCGCCGTCACTGGCACGCCTTTCACAACGCCTGGGCGACTTACATTGCATCCGATTTGAATGCCAAATTACCCGCAAATTACTTTGCCGAGCCCAACGTGCAGTTTGGGATTGAAATTGATGTAGCAGCTTTTGAGGAACCTCTACCGGAGTTTGATTGTCCAGAGACGGTAATTCGTTTGCCAATAGATTTCCCAAACAATTGGATGTCACCCCCAGCCCAAAGCGTGCCTTTTCTAACTGCGGCCCAAACGGTGCAAGTCAGTATTTTTAGCACTGAAGCCGGCCCGGTATTAGCCGGTGCAATTGAATTAGTAAGTCCTGCCAACAAAGATCGTTCTACTCATCGCGGTGCTTTTGTTTCTAAGTGCGAGACGTATTTGCGCCAGGGAATTGGGTTGGTAATAGTTGATGTTGTGACGGGAAGGAAGGCAAATCTTCATAATGAATTGTTAGCCCGTCTGGCTGGAGGAAGCGCTTCGCCCTTCGACGCTGAACTCTATGCTACAGCTTATCGAGCGATCGAGCGATCCGGCAACCAATGCCTCGATATTTGGCAGGAAAAACTGGCTGTGGGCTGCGAGCTCCCGGTTTTACCGCTGTGGCTGCGGGGCGAGATTTGCTTGGCTGTGGAATTAAATAATATTTACGATCGAACTTGCCGAGAACACCGAATTGCTGTTAGCAGCGCTTAGCATAAGGAATCTTCCTCCTCACTAGGAACTCTACTGCGCGAGAAACTAATGGCATGGAAACTAAATGGAACCACTTAAAACAACCGATGCCAAGCCAATTCTTTTGTCGGTTCATTTAAATGCCAGCGCAATAATTGAGTTGCCGAATTGCCGATAATTCCCGAAAGTGCGATCGCCCTTCTCGGAGATTCAGTTGCCAGGGCGATCGCACTTTCGGCATCGCAAATCCCCCACTCCACCAAATTCTGAACTCCCGCCAACAGCGGCAGAGTTGTACCTGCCAAAGTAGCAGATTCCAGGGGCGAGTGGTAATCTAATCTTACCCAAGCTGTACCTTTTCTGACTTCAATTTGTCGGGAATCCCAAGGATAAACACCGTCAGGCAAACCCAAAGGAGCCAAAGCATCGCTCACTAAAAAAACGCCTTTTTGATACCTACCAGCGCGTAGCAAAAAATCCATCATTGTCGGAGAAACGTGTTTCCCGTCAGCAATTAAACCGCATTTTACGCCCGGATAAACAATCGCCGCTCCCAACAAACCCGGTTCTCTGTGGTGCAAACTCGGCATCGCATTAAAAGCGTGAGTTACCATTGAAGCTCCCCGCTCAAATGCTTGTTGGGCTTGCTCTGCCGTCGCTTGGGAGTGTCCGAGACTGACGGAAATTCCCAAACTTTGCAAATAGGAAATGACTTCGCCAGTGCTGTCTAACTCCGGCGCTAAAGTAATTATTTTGACAATATCGGCACAATCTCCTAAAACTTGCTTGACATTTTCTATAGTTAGCGGTAATAAAAACTCAACTGGGTGAGCTCCTCGTTTCTGGGGGTTGAGAAAAGGGCCTTCGAGATGAACGCCAAGAATTTCCGCTGTTTTGGGTTTAATTGTTGCCCGATCGGCGGTTTGTACAGTGCGGATATAATCAGCTATAGTCGAGAGCGATCGCCTAAACTTATCCAGCGAAGTTGTCACCAAAGTCGGCAAAAAAGCATCGACTCCCTGATTCCACAAAAATTGACAAATTTTCGGCAAAATTTCAATATGCTTGCTTTCTAAATCGGGAAAAGCAAAACCCAGGGCGCCGTTAATCTGCAAGTCAACACCGCCCAGAGAAAGCCAATCGCCTGCTACATCAAGCACGTGCAAATGGGGAGGACAAATCCGTTTAAATACGGCGTCCATCGGCAAAACTTCTTGAATGATGCCCGTTTCGTCAACAGCAAGCATCTGCAAATCCTTGCAACCGGGGAGGCGAACATTGAGAATATCTGTGGGGGCGGCAGTTGGGGTTGTGGCTTCAGTCATCCGATTTTAGATTTTAGATTTTAGATTTTAGATTTAATATTCGCTACGGATAAGTCCGGTGGCTGTCGCTCAGGAGGGGGAGCTTTTTGCTTTTTGCTGGCTCCAGGGCTGCTCAGACGGGGGCTTGTGGCAAAATTGCTTTTAAGGGTCAGTTTTGGTACAAAATATCTAAATTTGAGTTAACGCAATCATTTAAAATTAGCATTTATCTGAAATCTGAAATCGGAAAATTGCATGAATCAACCGACAGTTGGAATTATCATGGGTAGCGATTCGGATTTGCCAACCATGAAAGATGCGATCGCAGTTTGCGAAGAATTCAGTGTTGGTTGCTCCGTGGCGATCGTCTCGGCGCACCGCACCCCTGAGCGCATGGTGGAATACGCCCAAACCGCGCACCAACGAGGCTTGAAAGTCATTATCGCAGGTGCCGGGGGAGCGGCGCACCTCCCAGGTATGGTAGCATCTTTAACCCCCTTGCCCGTAATTGGGGTGCCCGTACCGAGTCGCCACCTCCAAGGCCTAGATTCACTGTACTCGATCGTGCAAATGCCAGCCGGGATACCCGTAGCCACAGTGGGGATCGGCAACGCCAAGAATGCTGGCTTGCTGGCAGTTCAGATACTGGCAGCTCATCAGCCAGAATTGCTAGAGCGAGTTTTGCATTACCGCAAAACTTTGTCCGAATCTGTACTGAAAAAACAAAATCAACTAGAAGAGCTAGGCTATCATAACTATCTCAATCTCAACAAATAATCCAATAAACTTTTGTAGTAAGATTGGAAAGTTTTCCGAATATTGCTGAGCTTACTAGCCGTAAAGAGGGTAAAAGTGATTAAAATGACTGTCGGAAAGAAAAAGTCGAAACAAGTCAGGCGGGAGACTTTAAATTTGCCAGCAGCTAAATTTTTTACGAAAGTCAACAGGTTGAAGAAATTACAAAGGGCGATCTCCCGCCTCACTCCAAGTTGGCAAGCCTGCATACCAATAGCAGCAATCATCGTCTTGGTGTGGGGATATGCGGCGGTAGCCCAAACCCCTGCTACGCCAACCACCGAGGAACAATTAGCAAGCCTTAAGGTGGGCATGGATACCATGTGGGTCATGGTGGCGGGGATGCTAGTGTTCTTTATGAACGCCGGTTTCGGTATGTTGGAAACCGGTTTTTGTCGCCAAAAAAATGCAGTCAACGTGCTGTCCAAAAACTTGATTGTTTTTGCGCTTGCTACGATCGCCTATTGGGCGATCGGCTTTGGCTTAATGTTCAGCAATGGCAACAATTTTATCGGCAGCAGCGGATTTTTCCTGTGGAACGTAGCTGACAACAGCCCCGCCACAGGAGACGCTTATCAAGGCATTTTCGAGTCGCTTAACTGGACGGGAGTCCCCCTCAACGCTAAATTCTTTTTCCAATTAGTTTTTGCGGGAACTGCTGCCACGATCGTTTCTGGAGCCGTTGCAGAGCGAATTAAATTCCTTGAATTCTTAATTTTCAGCTTGCTGCTAGTAGGAATTGCTTACCCGATTACCGGACACTGGATTTGGGGCGGCGGCTGGCTGGCAGACGCAGGCTTCTACGATTTTGCCGGTTCGACAGTGATTCACTCGGTAGGCGGTTGGGCTGCTTTGATGGGAGCGGCATTTTTGGGGCCGCGGATCGGCAAGTACCGCGACGGCGATACTGTGGCGATGCCGGGACACAATATGAGCATTGCCACCCTGGGCTGTTTGATTCTGTGGTTGGGTTGGTTCGGGTTCAATCCCGGTTCGACAATGGCAGTCGATCCAAATGCGATCGCCCATATTGCGATCACCACCAACACCGCCGGGGCCTTCGGGGGAGTTGCTGCAACCATTACTGCTTGGCTGTACCTTGGCAAACCCGACCTTTCGATGATTATCAACGGCATCCTTGCCGGCTTAGTCGGCGTAACAGCGAGCTGCGCTTGGATCAACATACCCAACTCTGCCATTATCGGTACGATCGCCGGTATCCTGGTAGTTTTCGCAGTAACCTTCTTCGACAACTTGAAAATTGACGACCCTGTAGGCGCAACTTCAGTTCACTTAGTCTGCGGGATCTGGGGAACTCTGGCAGTTGGCTTATTTGCTGACGGGCCTACAACTGGACTATATACCGCAGGCCCTGCAGCCGGACTGCTTGTGGGCGGAGGTTTCGGTCAACTCTGGGCGCAGTTGGTCGGCATTATCTCTGTAGGCGGGATGACCGTGCTGCTGAGTACGATTTTTTGGCTGGCACTCAAAGCTTTGCTGGGTATCCGCGTTTCTGCTTTAGAGGAGGCTGAAGGTTTGGATATCGGCGAACACGGGATGGAAGCTTACACCGGGTTTGTGAAGGAAACCAGCTTGGATAACAGAAGTGAGAGCAGCTACGGCGGTTATGGTGGGGGTTCTGGGGGCAAGACTACCAAACTGTAGAGCGTGCGAAGATCTCGACCAATTCAGCTTTCGTGTCCTAAATTAGCTATTTATCAGCTAATTCACCCCTTTATTCAGAAAAACCCGAATCTGAAATACCCGCCAACTTATGGCTGTCTATCGTTGTGCTCGCGTTTCAATCTTCGATGCGAACGCGGGCATATTTTTATTTTTAATTGACCTTTAATGGCTGACATATGGGGTTGCACAATTGCACAATTTGAGGATGATTATGGTGGGGTGTCCCACCTGCTGTGAAAATACACCCCTTCGAGCTTCGAGAGCCCATCCGACCAAAAAAATCCAAATCATCCCGCTATTATGCAACACGTTACATATAGTAGTTGGCGATTGCATGAGATGTGCGCCGCTAATTGGTAATTGGGAATTGAGAATCTGTAACTAACGAACTTTGCAAACTGGTGTATTGATTAGAGTTTACCGGCAATTGCTTTAAGTTCTTCAACGACGCGCTTGTTTTTGGGATTCCTGCTGCCATCAAGGCGGGCGGAGACAACAGTGATTATTTCTAGTATATCTTTAGCTAAATCCTCGTCACAGCTAGCATTCTCGGTTTGATTTATAATCACTACCTCTGTCCCAAAGTGTTCGCACAAATTAAAAATTAGTTCAGAACCAAATCTCAGCAGTCTGTCTTTGTGAGTTAATACCAACCTTTCTACTTGATTGTCTGCGATCGCCCGAATTAGATGTTGTAAACCCCGCTTACTGTAATTAACCCCAGAACCTACATCATCAATGATTTGGAATTGCCAGCCCTGAGATGCACAAAACAATTCCAAAACTTGTTTTTGTCTGTCTAAATCATCTTTTTGGTTGTGACTGCTAACCCGAGCGTAAGCAATGGTTAAAGCTCCGTTGGGTTTTAACCCGAGAAGATGACCTAGGTCATAGCGTCTGTGACCATTAGCGGTGCGTTCGGGTATTAGCTTGCCTTCGGCTTCCCACCTGCGTAAGGTGGAAGCGCTCACACCTTTAATTTTGGCTGCTTCAGTTATAGTTAATTTTTTCATTTTTGGATTTTAGCATCATGACTGAGTAAGTTCGATCACTTTTAGATATATTTTTGTGCAGTGCGGCAGCTTTGACAAATCCAATTTATGTGCAGGAAAGTTTGGTAGGCAGATTTTTTATGGTAAAGTAGTGCGAAAAAGCAAAGTTCTGCATCGCCGCCCTTGCCCAACACAGCACAGTGCTTGATTATTACAAGAATTGAGGGTTTAATTGAGCGGTAAAATTTGATGCAGCAATCAGTGCAAATTATTCGGTGTGAGGCCTGCAAATAGCTTGAGTTTATGGAGAAGTTTGGAGGAGGTAGCAGAAGTAGAACTCATAAATCCCTCTTAGGGATGGAAGTTAGCCGATCGAAAACTGTTCCGGTTTGGGCTTTGCTATCTCTGGTGACGAACGGGGTACTGATAGTTACAGTCGCTCAACTACTGCTGCGGGGACACAACTTGACAGAAAGCTTCCAGGCGAATGATGCGGTGACAGCAGAAGCGGTTGAGGAACAAATTGGCCAACCGGCGATCTCTGCAAAGGCAGTGCTAGACGTGCCTGTTCCCGGGCCGCGACACAAATGGACTTACCAGCAGTGGGTGACGCAGTTGGGGCGCGAAGCTGAGGCGGTGGCGGCGAATCGACCCTCAAGACTGAGTGTTTTGGCTGGGGATTCTCTGAGTATGTGGTTTCCGACAAAGCTGTTACCAGTCGATCGAATTTGGCTGAATCAAGGGATTTCGGGGGAGACTTCCGTGGGTTTGCTGAAGCGGTTGCAGTTGTTCGATCGAACTGCGCCGGATACTGTTTTTGTGATGATTGGGATTAACGATTTGTTGCGGGGCGCCAGCGACGAAGGGATTTTGGACAACCAGCGGCAGATTATTCGCGATTTGCGGTGGGCTCACCCCAAAGCACAAGTAGTTGTGCAGTCGATTTTGCCCCACAGCGGGGAACAAGCTACTTGGGAAAATCGCGATCGGCTGTTGGCAATTCCTAACAGTCGGATTAGGGCAATAAATCGACGGCTGAAAGAAATTGCTAGTTCGGAAAATGTTTTGTATCTGGATTTGTACCCGCTGTTTGCGGATGCTGAGGGCAATTTGCCAACTGAACTCAGCACAGACGGCTTGCACCTTAACGATCAAGGTTATCTGGTTTGGCGATCGGCCCTGCAACTGTTCGATCAGATGCAGTTGAAAAATGAGTCATGAGTTATTAGTCATTAGTCATTAGTCATTAGTCATTAGTCATTAGTCATTAGTCATTAGTCATTAGTCATTAGTCATTAGTTATTAGTCATTAGTCATTAGTCATGAGTTATTAGTCATTAGTCATGAGTTATTAGTCATTAGTCATGAGTTATTAGTCATTAGTCATTAGTCATTAGTCATGAGTTATTAGTCATTAGTTAGAAAAATAAAGGATGAAGTCCTATTCTCCCCAACTCTCCCCCTCTCCGATTACTCTGCTATCACTGGCTATGTCAAGTATCGACTGATAGATTAAGAAATATGATAGTTAGCTATTTAGTATAGGGTGATACAGAATAACGGTTTGTACAAATGGTGCAATCCAAAAGGCATAGACCATTAGATTGATAGTGGACGAATTTAGATGAGTCCGGCTATACGAAGGCGGGGGGTTGAGGATTGGGGAATTATCTATTGAAGATTTGTTCCGCTAACACAGGGACTTAAAACCAAATAACTATTGCATCTAAAATCCTCACATCTAAAATCGGCTCGGTCTTCCCTGAAAATTGCTGAGTATGAAAAGGTACAACTAACGTGATCAAAAAAAGTTTAACGATCGGCATCATCGCGCTGTGGCTGTTAAGCGTGCCGCTGACCGGCAATGCCTTAGCTCAAGATGCTGGTGCCGCTGCTGCGGTGGCGCCGAATCCGATCGATAGCGGCGATACGGCCTGGATGTTGGTTTCCTCAGCACTGGTATTGCTGATGACACCGGGACTGGCGTTTTTCTACGGGGGACTGGTGCGATCGCGCAACGTCCTCAACACCATGATGATGAGCTTGGTGATGATGGGAACGATCGGCGTCACCTGGACGCTGTGGGGGTACAGTTTAGCCTTTGATGTCACCGCCAGCAACCTCGATGCTAAAGGGTTTGGTCAAGGGATCGAAAGCTTCATCGGCGGTTTCGACTGGATGTTCTTGAACAACGTCACGGCGGACACACCAGATCCGATCGGCTACGCACTGACAATACCCCACCAAGTATTCATGGTGTACCAAATGATGTTCGCCATCATCACTCCAGCCTTGATTTCCGGGGCGATCGTCGAACGGGTAACATTTAAAACCTATTTCTGGTTCGTGCTGCTGTGGTCTACCTTCATCTACTCTCCTTTAGCCCACTGGGTTTGGGGTAGAGGCTGGCTGCAGGCGATCGGATCTTTGGACTTTGCCGGCGGCACAGTCGTACACATTAGTTCCGGTGTTTCTGCGGTTGTCGCAGCTTGGATGATCGGGCCTCGCAAAGACCACTTGAACAAGCCCCACACCCCTCACAACGTACCCTACGTCTTGCTGGGAATTGGGATGCTGTGGTTCGGCTGGTTTGGCTTCAACGGCGGTAGCGCTTTGGGAGCTGGTTCTTTAGCAACAGTGGCTTTTGTCACCACGATGATTTCTGCTGCAGCCGGGGGTTTAACTTGGACAATTGTGGAATGGGTGCTCAGAGGCAAACCGACAGCAGTGGGAATTGCTAGCGGTTTCCTCGCGGGATTGGTGGGCATCACACCTGCGGCTGGATTCGTGCTGCCAGTGGGAGCGCTTTTGATCGGATCGATTACTTCGGTTTGCTGCTTCTTTGCCGTTAGTTTCCGAGCTAAGCTGGGATTTGACGACTCTTTGGATACCTTCCCGGTTCACGGCGTCGGCGGAACTGTGGGCGCGATTCTGACTGGCTTATTTGCGACTAAAGCGGTTAACGCTGCCGGAAATGACGGGCTGTTTGCCGGGAATCCGGGGCTAATCGTCACCCAGTTTGTAGGCGTTCTAGCTACTTACGTGTTTGCGGGTGTCGGCACTTTTGTGATCCTGAAAATTTTGGAACAGTTTATGGAATTGCGAGTGCCATCATCTGCTGAAGACAAAGGTTTGGATATTGACCTGCACGGGGAAGAAGCTTACGGTGAGGATTTTGCCGGCGGTTTCAGTTCGTTTGAATCGAGTTCTCCTTTTGCGCCTAAGAAGATTTGAAGCTGATTTTCTGTGGGAGTTCGATCGTGTAGAGACTCAGTTATCTGGGTCTCCAGGCTTTTTTTAAGTTTTTTTTTAACGAACCGCGAAGGCGCGTTCGGCGAAGCCGTTCCCGTAGGGTAGAGCGCGAAGAAGGAAGAGGAAGGAGGAGGAGGAAGAAGGGTTAAGATGAGAGTATGATCCGTTTGATGCCTTCTTTGAGGATGGGAACGTTGAAGTTGATCAGAAGGCCCAAGCTGTTTTTGGTCATTTTAAGATAAGAGATAACTTGGGCTTCGTGGATGGGAGCTAGCTTTTCTACAGCTTTTACTTCGACAATGAGGATATCGCCAACCATAAAGTCTAATTGACCTTCGCCGACTTGATGACCTTTGTAGGTGATTGCTACGGGCTTTTTAGGCTGACAAGGTATCCCCCGCATCCGAAATTCAACTTCTAAGGATTCCTGATACACTGATTCTAAAAATCCTGGCCCCAAAAGCCGATGCACCTCAATAGCCGCCCCAATCACTCTATAGGCTAAGTGTTCTAGCTGTTCGCCCAATTGTCTCATTACTCTTTCTTCTTCCTTCGCGTCCTACCCTACGGGAACGGCTTCGCCGAACGCGTCTTCGCGGTTCATTCCTTCTTCCCCCTCATGTGTCGATCGTATAAATAGCATATCCCCTCTTCCCTACTGAGCCAATAAGCCCGATCGCACCCCAGGCATTCTAAAATCAAAGGTAATTAACCTAGATTTCTACTCGATACCGCATGGATACTAAAGCTTTTAAACGATCGCTCCAACAGTCTGAAAACTACCACCGCAAGGGTTTCGGACACGAAGCTGAGGTAGCTGGCGTGATGCAGACAGCTTATCAAAGCAGTCTGATCCAGCAAATTCGCGACAATAATTACAGGCTGGAACGCGGCGCAGTCACGATCCGGCTGGCTGAGGCTTTTGGCTTTTGCTGGGGGGTGGAACGCGCTGTAGCTATTGCTTACGAGACTCGCCAGCATTTCCCCTCGGAACGGATTTGGATTACTAATGAGATTATTCATAATCCGTCTGTGAATCAGCATTTGCGCGATATGGAAGTTGGTTTTATTGCTGTTGAAAAGGGGCAGAAAGATTTTTCGGTTGTCGATAGTGGGGATGTGGTAATTTTACCTGCTTTTGGAGCGAGTGTCCAAGAAATGCAGTTGCTTAATGATAAGGGCTGCAAGATTGTTGATACTACTTGTCCTTGGGTTTCTAAGGTTTGGAATACTGTTGAAAAGCACAAAAAGAGGAATTATACTTCGATTATTCACGGTCAATACAAGCATGAGGAAACTGTTGCTACGAGTTCTTTTGCTGATAAGTATTTGATTGTATTGAATTGGCAGGAAGCTGAATATGTCAGCAATTATATCTTGAATGGGGGCGACCGCGATGAGTTTATTGCTAAATTTAGCAAGGCTTATTCTGCTGGTTTTGACCCCGATGTGGATTTGGAAAGTGTTGGTATTGCTAACCAAACTACTATGCTCAAAACTGAGACAGAGAACATTGGTAAGTTGTTTGAAAAAACGATGATGCGGAAGTTCGGGCCGGAGAATTTGAATGAGCATTTTCTGAGTTTTAATACTATCTGCGATGCGACTCAGGAACGCCAAGATGCTATGTTGAGTTTGGTTGAGGAAAAGTTGGATTTGATGCTGGTGATTGGGGGTTTTAATTCTTCTAATACTACGCATCTGCAGGAAATTGCGATCGACAAAACTGTTCCTTCTTATCACATTGATTGTGCGGAGCGCATTTTACCCGGAAATCGGATCGAACACAAGCCTTTGGGGGCAGATTTGATCGTAGCTGAAGGTTGGCTACCCGATGGTAAAATTGTGGTGGGTGTGACTTCGGGTGCTTCTACGCCTGATAAGGTTGTTGAAGATGCGATCGATCGCATTTTCGCGATGAAAGCGGCTGCGATTGTGTAATTATATTGTTTCGGCACTGCACTCGGAATCATAATTTTCTCAGTTAATTTTCTCAGTGCAGGGCGAGTGTCTCTTTGCGAGTGCGATCGAGACGCTCGCTCGCAAAAAGATATAATTCTGATGTTAAACTAATTTCAACCCATTAATTCTCCCCAATTAAGCTGTTCGACATCTAAACTGCATTAACTAAGTTACCTTTGTTTTTGATCTTTCGGTTCCATTTCATAATTAATTCTCCTTCATTTAAAAGTTTATGTAACAGTGATTCTAGTTTTTCAATGGATTCAAATAATCTATTAGCAACATATTCCTTTGCGGAATGCCATACTAATTCAACTAGGTTATAGTCAGGGCTATACTTGGGCAAAAACTCTATGATTAGATTCGGCATCTCTGACGCTATTTTCTGCAAAGTCTCTGCTTTTTTATGAAAACTAGCGTTGTCCAAAATTATCACAAACTTACAGCCCTTATCTTTAAAGTCTTCTGCTAAATTTCCTTGCAATATCCACTCGGATTTTAAATCTTCATAAAAAGTTTTCAGCACAGCATAAAAATTAGCAGA
>NZ_JAUBTU010000164.1:0-5201 GCF_036705085.1 Microcoleus sp. B6-A1 | reverse complement strand
CAACTCTCCCCAGAGTTGTCAAGCGTTTTGTGAAAATATTTTTGACTTTTTTTTGAACCTATACACACCAAGGGTTTCGACATTTATCGCCTGCTCCGGTATCCCCTGGCTGACTCCTCTTTATAACTATGGGGTCTTTTTTTGGGGCAAGATTGGACTTTGGGGCAGACTATCTCCCGCGCATGGGTAGAAGGAGTCAGTGGTTCAACATGATGGGGCTTACTTACAGTAGAGGTAAGGCAAGGTTCATTGGTGTCAACTTAAACTGAAGGATGCCATCGCCCTCAACCAGGCGATCGTTCTTAACGTCTACCACGCGATATTAAGCAAAAATCACACTCGCTCTTACTGGGGTTACAATCTGACTAAGTATGAGAGCTCGTCGAATCGTGATGAAATTTTATGAGCCGAAAACGCCCAGCTCATTCAGGTAATCCAGACTTGCGTGGAGCCACGCAACTACCGGGTCTGCCGATGGCAAAAATAGAAGCTCTGCTGTGGAATTGGCTGAGTCTTGAAACCTTTAAGGCGTCACGCTTAACGGCAGGGGACAAAAAACTGCGCGATGGCGTCCCGCCCCGCAAGCTACGATTGTTGACGTTACCCGTGATGAGGGCAGTAGTATTGAGGTAAGGATTCAGGTCTGAAAGAAGGGAATAAGCTCAGGCCGAGCCAAGTCACAAGAATGGGCAGAAATAGCCTCACGGAAAAAAGCCATTACTGAACGAGATTGAAAACGACAGGTTTGAATCACACTCAAGAGATTAGCCGTTTCCTCAAATCGTTTCATCGAACGAGAGCCGCCAGAAACTTTCCGTTTCGTGACAGCTAGCCGTAGACATTACTCACAAGGTATCGGCTCAATAAGTAGGGGTAGCAGTTATTCTAGTTGCCAAGATAAGCCCAAGGGATGAAGAGAAGACTTGGAGCGAATGGCGTTGCTGATTTACGGTATGAAAGGCTAAATATGCAAGTCATAGAAACCAGTATCCACAAAGCTTCTGGATTTTCAACTTATTTTTTTCATACCCTGATTAAGCAACGCCGAGCGAATAATAGTAGAGAGAGAGGGAATAATTCCAAGTTGAGAAATTCGGTCACGGACATAATCAAAAAAACTGATTCGCAACTGACGAGTAGTAGCAACAAGAGACATAAAAGTATCCCATGCCTGAGTACCCTCAATCGTCCCAGGAATGAAAATTTAATAACATCAGCGATACAGCACTTTGCGTGACTAAGAGGTACAGTAACAGCAGTGAGCAAAATAATTTTCGATTTGCTTAGTTGAACATAATTTCACTCCCAATTCCAAGAGTTTTTCCACAATCTGTACACTTCGAGGTACAAATCTCCTGAGCCATGCCTTTAATTCCCACCATAAATGTTCGATCGGGTTAAACTAGGCGTGAGTAAGGTGATAAATACACTATTCTTGCTCCCACTGCTTCAATCATTTCTTCTACCCCCTCTACTTTGTGCGCCTTCAAATTATCCATGACTAATACCGCTCCTCTCCATAATTTTGGAACCAGTTGTTCTTGCACAAATTTCTTGAACTCCTCTCCGTTTATCGATTTTTCTATTGTCTTCATGGCGATGACTTTCTTATTGCTTATTGCTCCCACCACTGTTACCCTACTTCCTCTATAAAATGGCTTGATATCGTAGCTTCTTTCTCCCTTTTTACTTCTAGCTCTAAGTCTCATTCTCCCCAGCAATACGCCCATTTCGTCCAAAAATATCAGATTTTCTGGTTCGACATCTCGGATTTTTTCCCAATATTCTACTCGCTTCTTTTGATTAATTTCTTTATGGGCTTGACTACTCCGTAGTGTTTTTTTTTTCAAAGTGAGTTGCAGAATATTGTAAGAATCGGCACATGGCACTCTCGCTCAACCATACTCCTGTTTTTTCGTGCCAATACTCACAATATTCTGCAAGTGTGTAATCTGGATACTGGGCTACCATCTCTTCAATCTGTTGTTCGTGACCAAAGAGTTGGCTCAGTTTACCACCCTTTGCCTGACTAGGGAGTAGTCTTCCTGTCTCTTTTTTTCGCTTTAGTAGTGCCGCGATCCGTACTTTTACTCACTTGAAATCTTTCTGCTACTTTCCGAATAGAGGTGTTACCTGCTTCTCCTTGTGTCAATAATCTTTTGTAAGGATTCAGGTCTTTGATTGGGGAATCAGAGAAGGCATAAAAAAGTTACAAGAATGGGCAGATAGAGCATCACGGAAAAAAGCCATTGCGCTTTTAGCTTGAAACCGACAAGTCTGAATCACAGATAACAAATCAGCAGTTTGTTCAAATCGAGACATGGAGCGGGAACCGCCAGATACTTTACGTTTAGTCACGGCTAATCGCAGAGAACGTTCTGCCAAATTATTGTCAGGGGGAATTTCAGGGTGGTCTAAAAAATACCACCATTGGTGCGCTTTCTCACGCAACGAGCGCAGCAACAGTCCAGCAGTATAACCAACATGACCAATCCAAGTATTTAACAATTCTGCCAGTCTGGTCTTAAAGTTCCTCGCCCAAGTGTGATAATCAAGTTCTTCAGGGTGCTCACGCCCTGAATTCGATGTTGTCGAAATGCCTCATCAATTAATTCCAAAAATGCCTCTGCGACGACAGTGTTGTTACCGTGACTGATTTGAAGAACTTTCTTAAAATGTCGTCGTAGATGGGCCTGACATTTCTGCTGCGCTCCCACAATCACACCGTTATATACGCTAAAATCATCAGAATTCAACACTCCAGCTTGCCTCATTCCCCAGCATTGTTTCTAATTCTGAGCGACTGCGAGTGTCCGCAGCATGGAACAGGCAAAAATCTTGACCTGTAGCTGTCCACAACCATTCTTTGACGCCCTTAACACACCACGGGGTTTCATCGACATGGACGTTAGCTTGTAACGGTGCCCATTGCCATAAGTCTTTAACGGCGGGCTTTACAGCATTAGCTACTCGCGCATTGGTTGCTTGTAATGTCCCGATCCCAATTTCAATACCACCTAATTCCCGCAGCAATTCTTGTTGCTTTTCATAAGACATATGCCCATAATTACCTAGCCATACCAATAATGCTTGTAGGTCGATGCTTAAGTCTTGTCCTGGCACTATACCCGGTGAGACTGATCCAATCACCATTGCTCCACATTCATTACACTGACATTTGGCTCGTTGATATTCCACTACTTCAATTGGTCTATTTACTAAGCACGCTACCTGCTGCTTGCTATAACCAATCATCTCACTTAATTCTCTGCTGCCACAATGCTCACAATAGTCAGGAGTGCTGATTTGATATCTATCTACTCGCCCAAATCCTTTGCGGGTTTTGCCGATATGTCCAGGCTGTCCTCCTGGTTTTCGCTTTGGTTGGGACTCTGACTCTTTTGAGTTATCAAAAGCGGCTGTCTCTGATTTCTGTATGAGATCACTCGATGGGGGTTTCGATGATGTTTTGCTATTGCTTGGCTGTTTCTCTTTGAGCTTTGCGACCTCTTCTTGTAGTTTTTCAATCAGCTTCTGTTGGGTCAGCACAATTTTGATCAGTTCCTCACGGCTCAACTGGTCAACTATTTCCCTTTTCAGTGCTAATAACTCTGATTTTTCGCTCATCTGACTACACTACCATATTTCTCCGCTCTGAATGAACTATTTTTCACCTGAATCCTTACAATCTTTTGACGTATATCTAGGGAGTAGGGTTTCATTTTTCTCTTTCTTACCACCTCTAATATTGTACCTAATCGTTAAGCAAAGTGCTGTATATAATAAATAAATGAGTGAATATGAAGAGGTGTATGTTTCGGTAGAGATGTCAAATATTATGCCTACTTGGTTCTTCTTATATCTATCGCCCAAGATTTTTTGATTTAAATCATTTCTTACTAACTTAATTTATGTGTTACTCAGACGAAATTACTGATTTAATGCGAAAACATCATCAGTCTTTATCTGAAAAAGATCAAAGAAAATATGCAGCGATAGAAGCCGTAAAACTTGGTCGTGGTGGAATTATTTACATAGCCCGAGTTTTGGGAGTAGACAGGAATACAATAGCCAAGGGAATTAAGGAATTAAAAAGTGAATTAGACACTACTTTTAATCAACAGACAATTCGCCGACCTGGAGGAGGAAGAAAAACTAGGGAGTCTGAGATACCTGATTTAAATGAGCGTTTTTTAGAAGTCTTAAAAAACCACACAGCCCGAGATACAATGTCGGAAAAAATTAAATGGCCAAATCTTAGCCAGCAACAAATAGTTGAAGGTCTGAAGGCTCAGGAAACAATCATTGGTGACAAGTTAAGGAAAAAGGGAAATTGTCAAGGGTAGTATTTCCATGAGTCTGGGATCGTGGGAAACTTATGACAGACAAGTAATAGAGGGATTGTGAGCAGCCATGACCAGCAGCCGAAAAACCAATCGAGACCACGCGAAAAAAACACACAGACCAATGGTGGAAGATGAAGTAATTGCAGAGCAACTGGAAAGATTGCTGACACCGGCGATTACAAATCAAGAAAATTACTACCGAAAATTAGGACTCCGAGAGCGGATATTGAATTTACCGTTGATGATGGCTGCGGTATTAACGTTACTGTGGCGAGACGTAGCAGGGGTGAGAGAACTGACCAGAATCTTAGCCAGAGACGGTTTTCTGTGGTGTAATCCCACAAAAGTTAGTCAACAAGCGGTGTCACAACGATTTTTGACATTTCCTGCGGAGTTATTTGAAAAAGTATTTAAAGATTTATTGCCAAATCTCTCTTCAGCTTGGCATAGTAGAAATCAACGTCCGTTGCCAGAAAGTATTCAATTTACCTTGTCAAAATTCGAGAAAATTTGGATAATAGATGGCTCAATATTGGAGGCGCTATTGTAAGGATTCAGGTCTAAAAACTTGCGGCTCCAACGCTTTTCTGGCAAGGGTTTTAGGGCAAAATAAGGGTTTTTGTCTTTCGTGGTTAATTGTCAATAAACGAGGAGAAGTGACAGTTTTTCGGGGTTTATTGAGAATAGAGATTGATTTAGTATCAAGCTCCATATCTAAAGTCTTTGCCCAGCAAGGAGTTCAGTGACCTGAATCCTTACGCGCTATTTAAAAAGCTACGTAAGGATTCAGGTCAAAAAAAGTTCAGAGACACCAAAAAATATGGTAATGTAGTTGAATGAGCCAAAAACCAGAGT